>NZ_JBKHFB010000005.1:0-52728 GCF_046540515.1 Guyparkeria sp. | reverse complement strand
GGGTTCTTACCCGGGGCGCCGGGCGGTGATGATGGCGCGGCGCGGGGCGGGCAGGCCTTCGCGAGTGCGGGAGGGATCGTCGGGATCGAGGAAATCGACCAGCGATTGCCGGTCGCCGAACCAGTCGGTGCGGTGCTGCTCCTCGGTGGTAGTCACCGTCACGTCGATCAGTTCGGGATCGACGAAGCCCATGCGTTCGAGCCAGCCGATCACGGCGGCCGGGCTGGGCAGGAACCAGACGTTGCGCATGCCGGCATAGCGGTCGGCGGGCGTGAGGATGGTGGTGGCGTCGCCCTCGACCACCAGGGTCTCGAGCACCAGTTCGCCACCCGGGCGCAGGCAGGCCTTGAGCTCGCCCAGATGGCTGAACGGGTCACGGCGGTGATAGAGCACGCCCATCGAGAACACCGTGTCGAAGTGCGGCCGGTGCGGGAAGCGCTCCAGGGTGGTGGGCACGATGCCGGCACGGGTCTCGCCCAGCAGGTGGGCGACGGCATGAAACTGCGCGACGAACACCCAGGTGGGGTCGACGCCCAGCGCGAAATCCGCCCCCGCGCCGAGCATGCGCCACAGGTGATAGCCATTGCCGCTGCCGATATCGAGCACCCGCCGCCCGGCGAGCGGCTGGATGCGGTCGACCAGTCGATCCCACTTGAGATCCGAGCGCCACTCGGTGTCGATCGACACGCCGAACAGGTCGTAGGGGCCCTTGCGCCAGGGGATCAGCTCGCGCAGCCACTCTTCCAGCCCGGGCAGGGCCTCGTCGGCACGGGCCGTTATCGCCGGGCCGTCGAGCCGGTTGATCGCGGAGGGCGGTCGCTCGGGCAGCCGGCCCACGGCGGCCAGCCACCGGTGCCAGTCGCCGTGGTTGACCGCGCCCCAGTCGAAGGTCCGCCACCCCTCCATCGGCATGCGCCGCGGGAGGCGACCGAGCGCCGCCCGCGTCTGGCGGGCCATTCGCTCGACCCCGAGGGTGACTTGGCGTTCCTTGCTCTTCTCCGTCATCGGTCGGTCAGAAGCGGTAACCCATGCCGATGGCGAACAGGCCGGTTTCCTGATCGTAGAAACGGATGTCGGAATCGCGCTCGGACCAGACGCCGTAGGCGTTGACCGACCAGTTGGACCAGCCGAACGGCTCGGCATAGCGCACACCGGCGGCGACGCCCATCTCGTCACCGTCACGGTACTCGTCGTAGATCGGCTGACGGGCGTCGTAGCGATCCACTCCGTAGTAGCCGGTCATCGAGACCGACCAGCGATCGATATCGTATTGCGCGGTCAGCTGCGGGCGTAGCAGCCAGCCACGATTGGCCGCGCCATCGGCATCGAGGTGACGGTACTGCACGCCCGGCGTGAGGCTGAGGTTGTCGGTCAGGGCGACCCGGTAGTTGAGGTCGAAGCGATGCTCGGTGCCCTCGCGCTCGAGCAGCCGACGCTCCGCGGACGACAGTCCCAGCGCCTGGCCGGAACGCTCGTCGTCGAGATCGCGTCGATAGAGCCGATAGTCGACCGACAGCCCGGTGCCGGCGATACCCGCCAGACCGAGACGCAGGCCGCGCCGATCGGCATCGGTGGCGTCCCGTCGCGTCCCCGTGACGAACGGGTCCGACCAGGCCTCGCTGTCATTGATGGTGAACGGGGTCACCGCCGCGGTCAGCAGCCCGACCCGATTCACCAGGTAGCGCGCCCCGACCTCGAGGGCCAGCTCGCCGTCCGCCAGAGCCGAACGCGGCGTGCCGGCATAGAGCGCGAGCTCCTTCGGCACCACGGTGTAATCCACCTTCCCCAGCACGCCACCGATCGGACGTGTCTCGCGCGCGGACAGGCTATAGAGGGAATCGATGCGTTTCTGGTCGCTGGACACGGCGAGGTTGGACCGGCTGGACAGGACGCCGACCAGCGGCTGGATCTCGCCGGACAGGCCCCTCTCGTCGGCAATCGGCGCCGCCTGAGCCTTGGCCTGGGTCAAAATCTGGGGCATCACCGCGCCCAGCAGACAAAGTGGCAAAACGGCCCGGCTGATCGCCAGGTGTCTGGCCGGGCGCAAGGGGTTGGCAACGGGGTTGTCGGACGGGTTCATCGGCTGCATTCCTGTTGTTCGCGTACCACGTTCCGCGCAATCGCTCGGCGCTGACCGCGCAGGATAAGAGGTATGTCCCTTCCCGCCATGAGCGGTTCCGAAGGAAAGCCGATCAGTCGACATTCCGCGTTGTTTTTTTGCATCGCCTCGCCAGCCAGAGGCAAAACCCATAGTGCCGCGAGAGCATCACCACCTCGCCGAATCCGGCGCGGGACAGGCGCTGCTCGTGGTCGGCGACCGTCTCGGTGTGCAACACGTTCTCCAGTGCCTGTCGCTTGCCGGCAATCTCCAGCTCGGAGTAGCCGTTGGCCCGCTTGAAATCATGGTGCAGCTCGGTCATCAGCGCCTCGGCGCCCCGGCCTTCCTCGTGGACCTTTTCCGCCAGCACCAGCACGCCGCCCGGGCGCAGGCCGTCGTGGATGCGCGCGATCACGGCGTCGCGCCGCGACGGATCGACGAACTGCAGCGTGTACCCCAGCACCACCATCGAGGCCCGCTCGGGCACCACCTCGGCGAGATCGGCGCAGACGAGCTCGGTACGGTAGGGTGAATGAAACGCCGCCAGCTGCGCGCCGGCGCGCTCGAGCATCGCCTCCGAATTGTCCACGCCGATCAGTTCGACACCCGCGGGCGGTGCCGCCATCCCCGCCAATGCCGAGCGGATCGAGAGGGTCATCGCCCCCAGCGAGCAGCCGAGGTCGTAGACGCGCGAATGGGGCTGGACGTGACGCCGGGCGATCGCGGCCACCAGTTCGAGGTTGAAGCGGTACCCGGGCACGGAGCGCGAGATCATGTCGGGAAATACCGCCGCGACCGCGGCATCGAAGCGGAACGCGGCCGGCGGCTGCGGGTCGCGGTAGAGATCGTCCCGACCGACCGGGGCGGGGTATTGTGGGGATTCCGACATGACGGCCTCGACCTTCCGAAGGGGCGGAAAAGTCTACCGCGGGCAGCCGGTATCGAACAGGCTCGCCGAGCCGAGCCGCTCAGGTTGCCGAACGCGGACGCAGGCCGCGCGCGATCAGTTCCTCGGCCACCGCCTCGGGCGGGCCACTGAAGACGATCCGGTCACGCTTGCCGGCGAGCTGGTAGTCGTACATCGGGTCGTAGTACTCGACCAACATGACGCGGATAAGGTCACGCAGGCCCTGAACGTCATCCTGCCCGTACCAGGCATCCAGCGCCTCGATGGCCATGCCGCGCACCCGGGCATGACGGACGCCACCGAGTCGCTTGGCGACCCGGTCGATCGCACCCAGGATATGGTCGCGCACCCGCGCGCTCGCGCCGATCGCGTCGGTGGCCAGCACGCGCCGATAGCCCGCCTCCAGATCGATGATGTAGTCCTTGAGGCTCTGCTCGACCCGCTCGTCGAGCGGGCGCTCGATCACCACCAGCGGCGATCGACGCATGCGTTCGAAGAGGGTCGGCGGTACCTGGCGGGCGCCCACCATCTTGCCCTCGTCCTCCACCAGGATCGGCTCGTCCGCGGCACGATGGCGCAGGCGCAACAGATCGATGGCGAGCTGGTTCTCGAAGTCGATCGGCATGGGTTGCGGCTCCGGCTCGCGACCGAAGGCCGAGCCCTTGTGGCGCGCCCGTCCCTCCAGGTCCAGGTGGCGCTCGAAGCGGAACAGGAACGGCGTCTTGCCCACCCCGGTGCGCCCGCCAAGCAGGATCAGCGGGGCATCGACCGACCGGTTTTCCAACGTCTCCAGCAGAAAGCGGCGCATGGCCTTGTAGCCACCGGCGACGCGCGGATACCTGATCCCCGCCTGCTCGTACAGCATCTGCTGGGTCAGTCGCGAGCGCAGCCCGCCACGAAAGCAGTACAGCAGGCCGTCGGGATGGGCCTCGGCGAACGCCTGCCACTGCGCGATCCGGCGGGCCTTTTCGTTCTCGTCGACCAGTTCGTAGCCTAGTGCGATCGCCGCTTCCTGGCCCGCCTGCTTGTAGCGGATCCCGACCTGGTGACGCTCCTCGTCGGTGAGCAACGGTCGATTCTCCGCCGTGGGAAAGGCCCCCTGGGCGAACTCCACGGGCGCCCGCACATCCAGCATGGGCCGCTGGTCGAGAAAGACCGACGCGATATCGGTAATGGTCGGCAAGTCGCCGCGTCCACTCACGCCATGCCGCCCTCATGGAAGACGACGCGCGGAGCCTCGTCCTCGTCGTGCAGGCGCCCGATCGGCGCGGCGTACAGCCCGGCATCGGTCAGCAAGGTGGCGACTGCATCGACCGCTTCGGGACGCACCGCCACCAGCAGCCCACCGGAGGTCTGCGGGTCACAGACGATCGCCCGGGCGAACTCGCTCATCTCGCCCAGTTCCCGGCCGTAGCTGGCGAAGTTCCGCCCGGTGCCCCCCGGCATCTGGCCGGCGGCGATGTAATCGGCGACCGACTCGATCAGCGGCAGCGATGCCACGTCGATCTCGGCGCGCAGCCGGCTGCCGCGAACCAGTTCGAGCAAATGCCCGCCGAGGCCGAAACCGGTGACATCGGTCATGGCGGTGACCGCATCGATCGTCGCCAGCTCCCGACCGATCCGGTTCAGGCGCGTCATGCTCTGCGGGGCGAGTTCGACATGGGCGGGATCGAGCACCCCGTTCTTCTGGGCGGTGGTGAGCACGCCGACACCCAACGGCTTGGTCAGGAAGAGGTGGTCGCCCGCCCGCGCGGTGTCGTTGCGCTTGAGTCGGTCTAGCTCGACCCGGCCGGTCACGGCCAGGCCGAAGATGGGTTCCGGGGCATCGATCGAGTGCCCACCGGCCAGGGTGATCCCGGCATCAAAACAGGCACTGCGCCCGCCGTCGATCACGGCGGCGGCCACGTCGGGCCCGAGCTTGTCGATCGGCCAGCCGAGGATCGCGATGGCCAGCAACGGCTGGCCACCCATCGCGTAGACATCGCTGATGGCGTTGGTCGCCGCGATCCGTCCGAAGGTGAACGGGTCGTCGACGATCGGCATGAAGAAATCGGTGGTCGAGATAACCGCACTGCCGTCACCGAGATCGAACACCGCCGCGTCGTCCCGCGAGTCGTTGCCGACGATCAGGCGCGCATCGGGTGCGATCGGCGCGAGATTCGAGGTCAGCATGTCGTCGAGCAGGGACGGGGCGATCTTGCAGCCACAGCCCGCGCCGTGGCTGTACTGGGTCAGGCGGATATCCGGGATTCGTTCTGGAGGCATGGCGTTATCGATATTGTGTTTCGAGTGCGGCCGGAACCGGGGAAGAAGCGGGCCGACCGCGGCTGTCGAGCGACGACACGACGTCGGGTGGATGTCAGGGCATCTCGGGGATCGGGAGGGCCTCGAAACCGGGCCGGGCGAACCAGTACCCCTGGAAGCGATTGAGCCCCATCGCGCGCAGCGCGTCGTACTCCTCGCGGGTCTCCACGCCTTCGGCGATCAGTTCGATCCCCATCTCCTCGCACATCATGGCCGTCGACCGAATCACGGCCTGCTTGCTGCGGTTCGTGTCCACGTCCCGGACCAGGTTGAGGTCGATCTTGACCAGGTCGGGCTCGAGTTCGATCAGGTGGTTCAGCCCGGCGAACCCTTCACCGTAGTCGTCGATCGCGCGCATCAGGCCACGTTCGCGGTATTCGTCGAAGATGGCCCGCAGGTGGGACCGATCGGTGATGCGCTCGGCCTCGGTGACCTCGAAGATCAATCGCCGCGGGTCGAAGCCGTAGATGCTCGCCGCCTCCATGGTCGCACGGATGCAGGCCGCCGGCTTGTAGACCGCGTTGGGCATGAAGTTGATGCTCAGGTTCGCCTGAATCCCCAGCTCCGAGGCCAGCCGAATGGCGGTCACCCGGGCCGCCTGGTCGAAGTAATACCGGTTATGGTCGTCGACCTGGGCGAGCACGCTACCGGCGGATTCGCCATTGGGTCCGCGCACCAGTGCCTCGTAGGCGTAGACCTCGCTGCGATCGATGTCGACGATCGGCTGGAAGGCCATCGAGAAGGCGAACCCGAGACGGTCCTTGGCCTCGGCGAGACAGTCGCGACAGCTGACCTGGCGCACCCCGTCGGGAAAGATCTGCAGATCGTTGAGTTCGTTCGCTTGCGGCATCGACAACCTCCCGGGGCGCTGACAGCCTTTGACCCACCAAGGGAGCGGGACCGACCAGTCAGTCTAGCAAACCTCCGGGAATTGCCGTGCGGGACATGAGGTAATCGTCCATCACGAATCCGCCACCGATCGGTTGGCAATCGGTGCCCGTGACACGAAACCCTGCCCGTTCGTAGGCCCGAATGGCCGGCCGGTTGTAGCGATTGACCCGCAGGGTCACTCGATCGAGTCCTTCGGCAGCCATCTGTCGGCATGTGGCCTCGATCAGCCAGCGGCCCAGCCCCGTGCCGTGAAATCGCGGATGCAGGTAGAGCTTGTCGAGAAAGCCCGCCTTTCCGTCGGGTCGCCAGGCCGAAAAGCCGATGGACCGACCGGCAAGTCGCAGCAACGAGAAGCGCGTGCCGTTCCGTCGTGCGTCACGCAGGGCACGCAAGGCATAGCCGCGACCGAGCATGTAGTGGACCTGGGCACTACCGATGATGGGCGGGTAGCAGTGCCACCAGATGACTTCGGCCAGCGCCGCAACGCAAGGCAGTTCGGCATCATCCGCCGGCTCGAGCGCCAGCGGCTCGTGACCGTGATGTCGGACTGGCAAGGTCATGGGTGGATCCGTATGCCGCTCAGGCCCGGGAGGACAGCACCATCTGCTGCAGGCTGGCATAACCGTGACGACGCACGAACCGGTTCATCACCTCGACCGCGGGCGCGAAGCGTCGCTCGTCGTTGTACCCGCTACGCTGCTCCGCGGCCCGCATGTCGTCGAACAGCCCCTCCCAGTCCGGTACCACCTCGGCCCGCGGCAGGAATCGGGCCGACGTGTAACCGACCGTTTCACCGTTGCGCACGATTGGCGCAACCCGAGTCAGCACCCAGTAGTGATCCCCGTTCTTGCAGCGATTCTTGACGATGCCGAAGAACTCGTCGCCGGCCTGGATGGTCTGCCACATCAGGTAATAGACGCTGTCGGGCATATCCGGATGGCGCAGGATATTGTGCGGCTGGCCGATCAACTCGTCGACCGCAAAGCCCGATATCTCGGCAAGTGACCGGCTCGCCTGGGTGATGACGCCCTCGCAATCGGTCTTCGACTGCAGCGCCCGGTGGCTGCCCAGGCCGACCACCCGCCCGGTGACTTGTCGAATGTCGATTGGTGGCTGATATTCCATCGACAGCATGGCGGCACTCCTGTTGCTGAAGGAAGTATCGGCATCGAGCCGAGTGTCCCAGAAAAAATCTATCGGGGCATTAAATAGTACCGATGCCCCACCTTCAACCAAGCGGTGCGCTTGGACAAGGGCGATTCACTTGCCGATACAGAAACTGCCGAAAATCTCGCCGAGCAGGTCGTCTGCGGTGTATCGGCCGGTGATCGCTTCCATCGCTGTCTGCGCACGACGCAACGACTCGGCGGCCAGTTCGCCGGCGCCCAGTGCCAGCGAATCGGCCGCCTCGGTCAGACTGTCGCGGGCACGCTCGAGCGCCTCGAGGTGACGACGTCGGGCGATGAATGGGTCCTCGGTTCGATCGGACATGCCGGCCAGGCGACGGAGTTCGCGACGCAGGGAATCCACGCCTTCTCCCGTCCGGGCACTGAGTCGCAACGTGCCTTTCTCGACAGAGTCGGATGGTGACGCCTCGGTGAGATCGATCTTGTTGATCACGGTCAGCAACGGCTTTTCCGGCAGACGCGCCAGGGTGGCCTCGTCCTCGGCCGACCGGCCGCGAACACCATCGATCAGATGCAGGATCAGATCGGCACGCTCGATCTCCTGCCAGGCGCGGCGGATGCCTTCCCGTTCGACCGGATCGTCACTCTCGCGCAGGCCGGCGGTGTCGATTACGTGAATCGGCAAGCCATCGAGCATGATTTCGGCACGCAGCACGTCGCGGGTGGTACCGGCGATCTCCGTGACGATCGCGCGCGATTCCCCGGCCAGTTGGTTGAGCAGGCTCGACTTGCCGACATTGGGCTGACCGACGATCACGAGCTGCAGCCCCTCGCGCAGACGAACGCCTTCCCCGGTGCGATTCAACAGGTCGGCCAGTTCCTCGCGCAGGCTGACCAGCTGATCTCGCAGGCGGGTGTCGGAGAGAAAGTCGATTTCCTCCTCGGGGAAATCGAGCGCGGCCTCGATGTACATGCGCAGATGGATCAGGTGCTCGACGAAGGCATCCACGCGCCGCGAAAACGCCCCGGTCAAGGAACGCCGGGCGGCCGTGGCCGCTTGGGTGGAACCGGCCTCGATCAGGTCAGCGACCGCCTCGGCCTGCGCGAGATCCATCCGCCCGTTGAGAAAGGCCCGTTCGGTGAACTCGCCCGGCCGCGCCGTGCGCGCACCACAGCCGACCATTTCCTCGACGGCCGCGTCGAGCAGGACGGGGTTGCCGTGCCCCTGCCACTCGACCACGTCCTCGCCGGTGTAGGAACGCGGGCCGGGAAAGAAGAGCACGATGCCGTCGTCGAGTACCGCGCCGTCGGCACGACGCTTGAGGGTGACGTAATGCGCGTGGCGCGGGCGAGGCGTGATACCGGTCAGCCGCGTGATGATCGCGCGGGCCTCCGGTCCGGACAGGCGCACCACTCCGACCCCGGCCCGACCGGCTGCCGTGGCCACCGCGCAGATCGTGCCGACCGGGATCACGCTCGCGCGCCTGCCCGGTTAGTGGTCGCCGGCCAACGACGTTTCACGGGAAACATCATGGGGAACATTCGCCAACGATCAGCTCGATCCCTTCTGAACCGCCATCTGCTTTTCCACCCGCCGGGTGATGATCGCCTGCTGGACGATCGAAAGCAGGTTGTTGACGAACCAGTACAGCACCAGACCGGCCGGGAAGAAGGCGAAGAACACCGTGAAGATCACCGGCAGCCACTGGAAGATCTTCTTCTGCATCGGATCGACCGGCGCCGGGTTGAGCTTCTGCTGCAGGAACATCGAGGCGCCCATCAACAGCGGCAGGATGAAATACGGGTCCTTCTGCGTGAGGTCCTCGATCCACAGGATCCACGGCGCCTGGCGCAACTCGACCGACTCCACCAGCACCCAATACAGGGCGATGAACACGGGAATCTGGATCAGGATCGGCAGACACCCCCCCAGCGGATTGATCTTCTCCTTCTGGTAGAGCTTCATCATCTCCTGGGAGAGACGCTGCTTGTCATCGCCAAAGCGTTCCTTGAGCGCCTGCATCTTGGGCGTGACCGCGCGCATCCGGGCCATGGACCGGTAACTGACCGCCGACGGCCACAGGAACAGCAGCTTGATCACCAGGGTGACCATCACGATCGCCCAGCCCCAGTTGCCGACCCAGTCGTGGAACAGGTCGAGCAGCCAGAAGATCGGCTCGGAAATGACGGTGAGGATGCCGAAATCCACCGCCAGGTGCAGGCCAGTCGCAAGCGGTTCGAGGTTCGACTGGATCTTCGGGCCGACATAGAGGATCGACTCGAACGTCTCGCTCGACTGAGGCGCAACGGCGGCGACCGGCGACATCAGCCCCAGACTGTAGACGGTAAAGCCGTCCTTCTTGCTCTTGAGGGTGTAGTACTGGTTCACCTCTTCGGGATTCGCCGGCACCCAGGCACTCATGAAATAGTGCTGGATGATCGCGGCCCAGCCATCCTGCAGATCCTTCTGCAGGTTGATCTTGCCCATCTCGTCGAACTCGATCTTCTCGTAGTTGAGGCGATCGCCACCGCCAGGGGGGGTGCCCGCATAGACGCCACCGGTGTAGGTGTACATCAGCTGCATGCCCGGGGTGGAACCCGAGCGGGTCAGCTGGCGATATTGCTGACCACGCCACTCGGCATCGGTGGTGTTCTCAACCGTGTAACGCAGGTCGACGGCATAGGAACCGCGCTTGAAGAGATAGGTCTTGGTAACGCGGATGCCGTCCTTTTCCCAGGTCATCGGAACCTCGAGAACGGACTCGCCCTCGGCGAGGCGGTACTCGGGCTCTTCCACCTCGAAGGCCGCATGATGGTCCGGCGCCGGTGCGTTCTTGGCGCCGATCAGCCCGGACTGGGCGATGTAGGTAAACCCGCTGCTGTCCTGCAGCAGGCGCACCGGATCGTCCGGTCGATCGAGCTCGACCGGATAGTCCAGCAGATCCGCCTGCCGGAGCACGCCGCCCTTGGGATCGATCTCGAGCGAGAGCACATCGGTCTCGACCCGGATCCGGTCGGCCGAGGCCGAGGAATCGCCATCCGACCCGTCCTCGGCGCTGGGCACGTCACCCCCTGTCGAGGGCCCGCCGGCGGTCGGCAGGTCGTCGGCCTGGCGTTCTTCGCCGTCCGACGCCTGTTCGGTCGTCTGACCGCCGTTGCCACGCTCGGCGGGTGACTGATGGTCTTCCAGCCAGGCCTGCCAGAGCAGGATCAGGACGAAGCCCAGGGCGATGATCAGGATCAGGCGGCGTTGTTCCATGGGAATCTTTCAGTCTCGCGAATGAACGGCATGGGGCCCGTGACGGACTTCGGCTCGGGAATCGGATGTGTCGGCGTCGCAGCCGCAATCGGTTGTCGACCCGCTGCCGGGCACCGGATCGACGCCCCCGGCACAGAACGGGTGGCAGCGGCCCAGGCGACGCAGGGTCAACCAGCCACCCTTGAGCGCACCGTGTCGGGACAGGGCTTCGACCGCGTACTCGGAACAGGTCGGATAGAAGCGGCAGGAGGGCGGCAACATCGGGCTGATCAGCAGACGATAGCCCTTGACCAGACCGATCAGGACGCGACGCATTTTCGACTCGCCTTTTTCAGGGCCTGGCGCATCTGGCGATGCAACTCGGCCATGGGCAGTTCGGCCACGCCCGGCTTGGCGAGCACCACCACGTCCATGCCGGGCAATTCGGCGCGCCCGAGGCGGAACTGCTCGCGAGCGACGCGCTTGACCCGATTGCGCTCATGGGCCAAGCGAACCCGCTTGCGGCTGACGGCCAGACCCAGCCGTGGTTCGCCACCGGGGTTGGGACTCAGGGCCAGCATCAGGTTGGCGGTATGTACCCGATCGCCTCCGCGCATCACGCGCTGGTAGTCCCGCCCGGAAAGCAGGCGCGCAGAACGCGGAAACCGGCCGTCACGAAAGACGGCCGGTTCGAAGCTGTCGGCGCCGGAGGTCCGGGCCTCGGGCGTAACCGGGTTCATCTGCCTCAGGCAGACAGCCGCTTGCGGCCCTTGGCGCGACGGGCGTTGATGATGGCGCGGCCGCCACGGGTCTTCATGCGGGCACGAAAACCGTGGGTCCGCTTGCGGCGCAGGTTGCTCGGCTGAAAGGTTCTTTTCATGGCGACGTCCCAGTATTGATCAGGTCGATGATGGTATCGGAAGGGCCGACCGCGCCGACCCATGTGGGTCGATTCGGGCGACCCTATCCGCTTGAAAAAGGGGCCGAATACTCTGACAGACCGGGGCCCGCTGTCAAGCGCGGCGTCACCAACGACCGAAAAGACGGCGCCGATGACCGGAGCAAGTCAGGTTACAAACCGCCGCCCGCGTGACCCGACCTGGCCGGTCACGTCGGTCTGGCATCTTGTGGATAAGATGTCGATCGGCCATGACTGGATGTTATCATCCCCGCCCTGTCCGAGACATCGATACACGAATCGGCCCGACCTCCCGCTTGCCGGGTTTATTGGCCGTCAGGGACCGCGAGACGACACGAGCGGCGGTCTTGATTCGAGCAAAACGTCCCAGTCGACCCCGAACCGGTGGAGAACGACCGTCGCCATGCAGCATTTCCCGATGTGGCAACAATGCATCGATCGTCTGGCCCAGGAGTTGCCGAACGATCAGCTGACCATGTGGATATTCCCGTTGCAGGCCGAGCAGGTCAGCGACGACCAATGGCTGCTATGGGCACCCAACCGATTCGCCTTCGACTGGATCAACCAGAAACTGCTCGATCGCATCCGCGTGCACGCCCGCGAGATTTCTGGCCACCCGGAACTCGATGTCTCGCTGCGTATCGGTGAGGCCGGCCGGTCCCGGCCGAAGCCTGCCACCACCTCGAACCGCCCGCAGACCGAGGGCTCGCCGCCAGCCTCGCCTCGAACGGCGGCTGTGCGGCCGATCTCTCCCGAGCCGGTCGAACCGGGCGACACCGCCGACGAAGGCTTTTCCCACAACCTCAATCGTGGCTTTACCTTCGAGACCTTCGTCCAGGGCAAGTCCAACCAGCTCGCCTGCGCCGCTTCCCAGCAGGTGGCCGCCAACGCCGGGGCGAGCTACAACCCGCTGCTGATCTACGGCGGAGTGGGCCTGGGCAAGACCCACCTGATGCACGCGGTGGGCAACCAGATCATCGACCAGCAGGCCGACCGACGCGTGATCTACCTGCACAGCGAACGCTATGTCCAGGAGATGATCACCGCGATCCGCAACAACAACACCGAGCAGTTCAAGAACTTCTATCGCGGCATCGACGCGCTGCTGATCGACGACATCCAGTTCTTCGCCACCAAGCCGCGCAGCCAGGAGGAGTTCTTCCACACCTTCAACGCGCTGATCGAGCAGGGCAAGCAGATCGTGATGACCTGCGATCGCTACCCGAAGGAGATCGAGGGACTCGAGGAGCGGCTGAAGTCGCGATTCGGCTGGGGCCTGACGGTCGCGGTCGAACCGCCGGACATGGAGACCCGGGTGGCCATCCTGCACAGCAAGGCCGAACAGTCCGGCATCGATCTCGACTCGGACGTCGCCTTCTTCATCGCCCGGCGTATCCAGGCCAACATCCGCGAACTCGAGGGCGCGTTGCGACGCGTGATCGTGACCACGCAGTTCTCCAAGCGGCCGATCACCATCGAATCGACCAAGGATGCGCTTAAGGACATGATCTCGGCACACGCCAAGATGATCACGCTCGACAATATCCAGCGCACCGTCGCCAAGTACTACAACATCAAGATCCAAGACCTGACCGGGGCCCGCCGCACGCGCTCGATCGCCCGACCCCGGCAACTTGCCATGGCACTGGCCAAGGAGCTGACCAGTCACTCGTTGCCCGAGATCGGCGAATCCTTCGGTGGGCGGGATCACACCACGGTGCTGCACGCCGTGCGCAAGATCGAGGAACTGCGCGAGACGGACAGCAAGATCAACGACGACTACAACCTGTTGCGACACACGCTGAATGTGTAGGTCACCACGCTGGGGACAAGCCGGGCATTGCGGGCGGACAGTTACTGGGGAACGTGTGGATGAAACGGCGGATCACGAGTTTTCCACAAAGCGTCCCGATTCGTACACAGGCCGTCCCAAGGCATTGAGCCAACCTGTCAAGTGCGAGAAGCTGCTGATCCAGATCGGCTTTTCGCACTTATCCCAAGGAAAGCGGCTACATCACATTCATCATCATCAACAGAACAAAAACATCTGTTACTGATTCAGAGGAACCGTCTGCCATGCAACTGACCGTCAGCCGACCGGACCTGCTCGACGCCATCAACCGGGTTATCGGTGGCGTGGAAAAACGCCAGACAATGCCGATCCTGGGCAACCTGCTGCTCGAGACCGACGATGACCGCCTCAAGCTCACCGGCACCGATCTCGAGATCCAGCTGGAAAGCGAGTGTCCCGCCGACATCACCCAGCCCGGGCGCACGACGGTCAACGCCCGCAAGCTGCACGACATCGTTCGCGCCATCCCGGCCGAATCGCGGATCGGCATGCGCCAGGAAGACGGATTCGTCATCGTTCAGGCCGGGCACAGCGTGTTCCGGCTCGGTTGCCTGCCGGCCGAGGAATACCCGCGCATGGAGGCGACCACCGAGGAACACCGGGTGGTAATCGGTCAGGATCGTCTGCGCGCCATGCTCGAGAAGACCCAGTTCTCGATGGCCCAGCAGGACGTGCGTTACTTCCTCAATGGCCTGTTGTTCGAAGTCAGCCCGGAGCGGATCCGCTGCGTGGCCACCGACGGGCATCGACTGGCCCTGGCCGAGACCGACAGCCAGCAATCGATCACCGAGACGCTGCGCATCATCGTGCCGCGCAAGATGGTGATGGAACTGATGCGGGCGCTGGACCGAGACGACGAATCACCGGTCGAACTGCTGGTCAGCACCCAGCAGATCGAGCTCAAGCTTGCCCAACAGCGCATGGTCAGCAAGCTGATCGACGGCCGCTTTCCCGACTACGAGCGGGTGATCCCGAAGAACAACAGCAAGCAGGTGCATGTCGATCGCGAGAGCCTCAAGCAGGTCCTGCAACGGGCCGCGGTACTCAATACCGATCGCTTCGCCGGCGCGCATTACCACCTGCAGTCCGATCGATTGGCCATCGAGGCGATCAACAGCGACCAGGAATCCTCCCGCGAGGAAATCCCGGTGCACTACCAGGGCGACGATCTAAAGATCGCCTTCAATATCAGCTACATGCTGGCTATCCTGTCCCATGTCGACGACATGCAGGTGCGCATGGACTTCGAGACCCCGGAATCCAGCGCCCTGATCCTGCCGACCGACGAAGACGCCATCCGGACCCGCTACGTCCTCATGCCGATGAAGATCTAAGCGGCTTGACGTGACGCGACTGGCGACACTGCATGTCGAGCGGTTCCGCAACCTCGAACCGCTCGATCTCGAGCCGGCGGCGGGCATCAACCTGATCAGCGGGCCCAACGGCGCCGGCAAGAGCAGCCTGCTCGAAGCGATTCACACCCTGAGCCTGGGGCGCTCCTTTCGCGGCAACAACGCCAGCGAACTGATTCGACATGGTGCCGACGATTTCCTGCTACGCGCCGAGGTAAAGGGCCGGTCCGGGCACAGCGCTCACCGCCTCGCCCTGCAACGCGACCGGCGCGGCATGACCCTGCGGGTCGACCAGGAGAACGTCAGCCGATTGAGCGAGCTCGCCCGGCTGTTGCCGGTACTGGCTCTCCATCCGCAATCCGATGACCTGGTCCTGGGTTCACCCGATTACCGACGTCGCTTCCTCGATCGGGTCGGGTTCTATGCCCAGCCGGAATTCCATGCCGTCCACGGCGATTTCCAGCGAGCGCTCAAGCAACGTAACGCCCTGCTGCGTCGGGGGCGTCGAGAACCGGCCTGGGATAGTCTCTATCTCGAGACCGCTGACCGTCTCGAGACGGCTCGACGCACCGTGCTCGCTGATCTCAATCAGCGGATCACTTCCCTGTTGGATCGGATGCTGCCGGGAAGTGCACTCGGTCTGCGCTACCTGCCCGGCTACCGTCAGGATGTCGATCTCGAGCAGGCCCTTGCCCAGGGGGCCGAACGCGAACGCGATCAGCAGGCCAGCCTGTTCGGTCCCCACCGCGCCGATCTCAAGATCGCGCTCGACGATCACGAGGCCCGCCAGGTCGCTTCCCGTGGCCAGGTCAAGATGCTGGTGGTACTGCTGCACCTGGCGGTACTCGACCTGTGGGCCGAGGTACGTGGCGAACCGGCGGTGGTACTGTTCGACGACCTGGCCTCGGAGCTGGATGCCGACAACCGCAAGCGGGTGCTCGAGTACCTCGGCGAGAGCGGCCACCAGGCCTTCGTCAGCGTGATCGCCGCCGATGCCATCGACGGCGAGGGCGATATCCAGGCGCGGTTTGCGGTCTCGGGCGGTCACATCACGCCGCGGTAGGAGGTTCCGACCCCGGCCGGGTTGCGAAATGGTATGATCACAAGGTTTTGAAACACCGTCGGAACGATCGGGGTGGAACGGCCAGCCGGTCGGGCCCTCGATCAACCGGATTCGTAGGCCAGCGCCGCCCGCGAACCGCTGCGACAGGAAGGGACACGACTTAGATGAGCGCCGAAAACACTTACGACTCCAGCAGCATCAAGGTCCTCAAGGGGCTCGACGCGGTGCGCAAGCGCCCCGGCATGTACATCGGCGACACCGACGACGGTACCGGCCTGCACCACATGGTCTTCGAGGTGGTCGACAACGCCGTCGACGAATCGCTGGCCGGTCACTGCTCGAAGATCGACGTGGTCATCCACGCCGACGGCTCGGTCTCGGTCACCGACGACGGTCGTGGCATCCCCACCGACCTGCACGAGGAAGAGGGACGTTCCGCCGCCGAGGTCATCATGACCGTGCTGCACGCCGGCGGTAAGTTCGACCAGAACAGCTACAAGGTTTCCGGCGGCCTGCACGGCGTGGGCGTCTCGGTGGTCAACGCGCTTTCCGACCGGCTGGATCTCACCATCTGGCGCAATGGACGTCGCTGGGTGCAGGAATACCACCTCGGCGAGCCGCAGTACCCGCTCAAGGACGCCGGGCCGACCGAGCGCTCCGGTACCCAGATCCGCTTCCTGCCCAGCCCGACGATCTTCACCGACGTCATCTTCCACTACGACATCCTCGCCAAACGCCTGCGCGAGCTGTCGTTCCTCAACTCCGGGGTACACATCTCGCTGTCCGAGGAGCAGAGCGGTCGTTCGGACACGTTCTACTACGAGGGCGGTATCCGTGCGTTCGTCGAGCACCTGAACAAGGACAAGACACCGATCCACAAGAACGTGATCTACCTCTCGGGCGATCGAGACGAGGTGGGCATCGAGCTGGCGCTGCAGTGGAACGACGCCTACCAGGAAAACCTGTTCTGCTACACCAACAACATCCCGCAGCGCGACGGCGGCACGCACCTGACCGGTTTCCGCACCGCGCTGACGCGCACGCTCAACGACTACATGGATCGCAACGGGATCCTCAAGAAAGCCAAGGTCAGCACCACCGGCGAGGACTGGCGTGAGGGTCTGGTGGCCGTGATCTCGGTCAAGGTGCCCGACCCGAAGTTCTCCTCGCAGACCAAGGAGAAGCTGGTCTCCTCCGAGGTGAAGACAGCGGTCGAGTCGATGACCGCCGAGCACCTGGCCTACTTTCTCGAGGAAAACCCGGCCGATGCCGAGGCGATCACCTCCAAGATCATCGAGGCGGCGCGCGCCCGCGAGGCGGCTCGCCGTGCCCGCGAGATGACCCGCCGCAAGGGCGCGCTCGACATCGCGGGTCTGCCGGGCAAGCTGGCCGACTGCCAGGAAAAGGACCCGGCGCTCTCCGAGCTGTATCTCGTGGAGGGCGACTCTGCGGGCGGCTCGGCCAAGCAGGGCCGCGACCGGCGCACGCAGGCGATCCTGCCGCTCAAGGGCAAGATCCTCAACGTCGAGAAGGCGCGCTTCGACAAGATGCTGTCCTCGGCCGAGGTCGGCACCCTGATCACCGCGCTCGGCTGCGGGATCGGTCGCGAGGACTTCAACCCGGACAAGCTGCGCTATCACCGCATCATCATCATGACCGACGCGGACGTCGACGGCAGTCACATCCGCACCCTGCTCTTGACGTTCTTCTATCGCCAGATGCGCGAGCTGGTCGAGCGCGGCCATGTCTACATCGCCCAGCCGCCGCTGTACAAGGTCAAGAAGGGCAAGCAGGAGCAATACCTCAAGGACGACCTGGCCCTGAACCAGTACCTGCTGCAGCAGGCGGTGGACGGGGCCCGTCTGGAACTGGGCGAGAACACCCCGCCGATCAGCGGCCCGGGGCTCGAGTCGCTGGCACGCGAGTACCTCTCCGCGCAGGCGATGATCGAGCGCATGGCCAACCGTTTCGACATCAACGCCCTAAAGGCGCTGATGCAGATCGCGCGACTCGATCCGGCCATGATGGACGACGAGTCCCGACTGGCCGGCTGGCTGGGGCATTTCAACGGCATGCTCAACGCCATTGCCGATGCCGGGGTCGAGTACGGCGTGGCGATGGAGGAAGGCGAGCACGGCCACGTGTTCCGCATCGAGCGCAGCCAGCACGGTGTTTCACATGAAACCACCATCCCGGCGGCCTTCTTCAGCGGCAACGAGTACCGTCTGCTGGGTGATCTCGGCGAGCGTCTGGATGGCCTGATCAGCGAGGGTGCCGAGGTCGTGCGCGGTGAGCGTCGTCAGCCGATCGAGCGTTTCGAGCAGGCGATCGACTGGCTGATGGCCGAGGGGCGCCGCGGTCTTGCGGTACAGCGCTACAAGGGTCTGGGCGAGATGAACCCGGACCAGTTGTGGGAAACCACCATGAACCCGGATACCCGTCGCTTGCTGCAGGTGCGAATCGAGGATGCCGTCGCCGCCGACTCGGTGTTCACGGTACTGATGGGTGACCTGGTCGAGCCGCGTCGCGACTTCATCGAGAAATTCGCGCTGTCGGCGTCCAATATCGACGTGTAACTCATCGGCAATTAACCCGAGTTTACCGAACAAACCGAATCCCCGTTTCGGCGGGGTGGCCACGGAGGCGACCAAACCATGGGCATTGCGCTGTCGATTATCGTGTTCCTGCTGGTGCTGATCCTGATCTGGGGGATCGTCATCTACAACGGCCTGGTCCGTCTGAAACACAACGTGTCGCAGTCCTGGTCGAACATCGACGTGCTGCTGCGCCAGCGCCACGACGAACTGCCCAAGCTGGTCGAGACCGCCCGCCAGTACATGCACTACGAGCGCGACACGCTCGAACGGGTGATGGAAGCGCGCGCGGCCGTCAACGATGCGCAGCAACGCGGAGACGTCGGGGCACTGGGCAGTGCCGAGCAGAGCCTGCGTCTGGGTCTGGGTAACCTGTTCGCCGTGGCCGAGGCCTATCCCGAGCTCAAGGCCAACGAGACCTTCCAGCACCTGCAGCAGCGCATCAGCGGACTGGAGAACGAGATCGCCGATCGGCGCGAGTTCTACAACGCCGCGGTCAACACCAACAACATCCGTATCGAACAGTTCCCGGATGTCATGGTCGCCCAGCTGTTCGGTTTCCGCGCCTTCCGCCTGCTCGAATTCGACCGCAAGACCACCGAAGACGTCGACATGAAGACCCTGTTCGGCTGATCTGACTTCCCGGTGCTCGACGGGTTCGCCAACTGGCTGATCGGGCTCGACCCGGGTTTCTACCGGGTGCTTTGGGCCGGATTGCTCGCGCTGTTGTCCGCTTGCCTGTTCTTCGGTTTTCGCACCCTTGCCCGCGCGCGGATCATCGCGAACACGCCTACCGCCCGCTTGCGATCGGCCGCGCAGGGATTCAACGAGATCGAGGGGGTCGGCCATGCGGTCGACGACCACCCGCTCTATTCCCCGCTGACCTTCACGCCGTGCCTGTGGTTCGAGATGAAGATCGAACGGCTCGAATCCCGTGGCAAGAACCGCAGCTGGGTGACCGTCGAGTCTCATCGCAGCGATGCGCTGTTCCGCATCGACGATGGCACCGCCGAGGCGTTCGTCGACCCCGATCATGCGCGGATCATCCCCCACTCGAGTCGACGCTGGCGCGAACGCAATTCTCGTGGTGCCGCCGATGCCCTGTCGCTGGGGTTTGGCGGCAAGCCCTACCGCTACACCGAACGCCTGCTGTTCCCGGACAGGCCGCTCTACGTGCTTGGCTGGCTGGAGACCCGCGGTCATCGAAACGCCGGGGCGTCGGCTCAAGAGGCCGTCGAGCAGCGGCGACGGGAGCTATTGCGGGCCTGGAAGCACGACGACACCGCTCGCGCCCGGTTCGACCTTGACGGTGATGGCGAGATATCGGCTCGGGAGTGGGAGTGGGCCATGCGTCTGGCCCAAGGCCAGGCACGAAAGGAGGTAGGAGAGGCCGAACGGGATCGGGCGACGGCGGGAAACACCGTCCACCTTTTGCATCGCCCACCGAACGGTGAGCCGTTCATCATCTCCGGCCTGCCGCAGGAGACGTTGGTGAAGCGCAAGACGGCGAGGGCGAGTGGCTTCATCGGTGTCGGCCTGATCCTGTTCGTGATCGGATTGCTCGCACTCGACGTCCGACCGCCCTTCTGACGGTCGCAGCCTGTCCGGAACATGCGAAAATACCCCGAGTCTTTCGCTCGAGGCACACCGCATGAACATCGCCAGTTGGAACGTCAATTCGCTCAAGGTACGCCAGCCACAGGTGCTGCAATGGCTGGCGGAACAACCCGCCACCCTGCTGGGCCTGCAGGAGCTCAAGCAACTCGACGAGGCGATCGATCGCGAGGCGATCGAGGCGGCCGGCTATCGCGCGATCGCCAACGGACAGAAAACCTACAACGGCGTGGCCTGGCTCTACCCGTCGCACTGGCCGGCACCTACCGATATCGTCACCGACATCCCGGGGTTCGAGGACCCGCAACGCCGCGTGATCGCGGCGAGTTTCGGCGACCTGCGGGTGATCAATCTCTACGTGGTCAACGGTGAAGCGGTCGGTTCGGAGAAGTACGCCTACAAGCTGACCTGGCTGGAGGCGCTTACCCGCTGGCTGGCCGAGGAGGCCGGGAGGTACGCCAAGCGCGTGGTGGTAGGGGATTTCAATATCGCGCCGGCGGACGCCGACGTGCACGACCCGGAGGCCTGGCGCGAGCGCATCCTCTGTTCCACGCCGGAACGCGACGCGCTCGACCGCATCCTGGAAACGGGGCTGATCGATGCCTTCCGTCTGTTCGATCAGCCGGAGAACACCTTTTCCTGGTGGGATTACCGCCAAGCGAACTTTCGCCGCAACCGCGGACTGCGTATCGACCTGATCCTGGTAAGCGAGGCCCTGCGCGATCAGGCAAGTGCCTGTCACATCGACGTCGAGCCGCGTCGCTGGGAGCGTCCCTCGGACCACGCCCCGGTGGTCCTGACGCTCGATCACGGCGCGCCCGGTAGCTGACTCGCTGACGATCGGGCCGATTGCCGTTACCGGCCGGAGTCGGTGGCACTAGTCGGTTCCGCCGTCGTCGTCCACGTCCTCCTTTCCCCGACCCTCCGGCGGCCGACAACCGATGATCGCTGCCCACTGGTCGATCACCACCTGGGTTTCGGCCTCCACCACATGAGCCTCGACCACGGGTCGGCTGCCCATCAGGGCCTGGTGGTGGCCGGCATCGCGCAGGGTGCGATAGGCCTGGATCAGCGCCTCGGAGGCCTCCGCATCGATTATTTCCGCCTCCCGGAGGGAATCGAGTTGCCGGATGTTGTCCGTGTACTCGAGTATCCCGGGGTGGTCGGCGGCATGACGCAGCAACAGGTACTGCACCAGGAACTCGATGTCGGTGATCCCGCCGATATCTCGCTTGAGGTGGAACAGTCCCGCCGGCGTCGCGGGCTGGTTGGCGCGCATCTTCCGGCGCATCCCGACAACCGCCTCGCGCAACTCGTCCGGATCACGCCTCTGCGTGAGGGTCCGGCGCCGGATCTCGGCGAAGTGCTCGCCCACCGAGGCGACCCCGGCGACGAAGCGGGCTCGGCACATGGCCTGGATTTCCCAGACCCAGGCGTGTTCGGCCTGGTATTGGGCAAAGGCGTTCACGGAGGAGACCAGCAGGCCGCCGACGCCGTCGGGGCGCAGGCGGGTGTCCACCTCGTAGAGCACCCCGGCCGGGGTGCGGATGCTGAGCGTGTGGATGATCTTCTGAGCCAGACGGGCGAAGTAGAGGCTGTTGTCGATCGAGCGTTCGCCGTCGGTCACCGCTTCGTGGTCGGTGGAATCGTGCAGAAACACGAGATCCAGGTCCGATCCGTAGCCGAGCTCGATCCCGCCGAGCTTGCCGTAGCCGATGATCGCCAGGCCCGGCGTGAACGCCTCGCCAGCCTCGTCGACGGCCCGTGGCCGGCCGTGACGCGCCTCGATCTGTGCGCGGGCGCGCTCGTATACTGCCTCGAGGATCACCTCGGCGATCCAGGTGAGCTGGTCCGACACGCGCATGACCGGCAGGGCGCCTACCACGTCGGCGGCGGCCACCCGTAGCGTCGCCAGTTGCTTGAAGCGGCGCAATTCGTCGAGGCTGCGTTCCTCGTCATCCGGACACTTGCCCAGCAGTTCGCCCAGTTCACGGGCCAGCTCGGTCTTGTCGGGCGGGGCATACAGGGTTTCGGGGTCGATCAGTTCGTCGAGCAGGATCGGGTGCTGAGTGAGCAACGAGGCGATCCACGGGCTGCCGTGGACCAGCCGGACCAGTTGGCGACGGGCCTGCGGTTGCTCGATCAGCAAGGCAACGTACACCGAGCGGCGCAGGATGGCCGCGAGCAGGTCAAGCATCCGGTCGAGGATCGCGACCTGGCCCTGGTAGGTACTGATGTCGCGCAGCAGATCGGGCATCAGCTCGTCGAGTCGCTGGGCGACCGTGCCGTTGATCGCCGGGCCCTGGGTGTCGCGCCAGGTTGAAAGGTGCCGCTCGAGGGTTGCGGCCTCCTCGAAGCCGTGGCGTTCGAGGATGGCGACACGGTCGGCGACATCGCCCAGGCCGTTCCATACCTGCTCGAGCGGGTCATCGGCCTCGTCGGTGTCGCTCGGCAGGCGCAATACCTCGGAGAAATGGCCATGGATGCGATCGCGATGCCGGTCGAGCGCATACAGGAACGATCCCCAGTCCTCGAAACCCATGGCGATCGCCAGGCGCAGCTGGTCGAACTTGTTGTCCGGCAGGGTCTGCGTCTGATGGTCGTAGAGCATCTGCAGCCGGTTCTCCGCCCTCCGCAGGAAGTCGTAGCCGGCGGTCAGGTCGGCGACGGTGGCCTGGTCGAGTTCGCCCATCTCCTCGAGGATCGAGAGTACCGGTACCAGTCGGCGTGCCTGTAGTGCCGGTTCGCGTCCGCCGCGCAGCAACTGGAACAACTGGCCGATGAACTCGATCTCGCGGATGCCGCCGGGACCGAGCTTGATGTTGTTGTGCATGGCCGCGTCGGTCATCTCGCGCTCGATCATGCGCTTCATCTCGCGTAGCTGGCTGAAGGCACCGAAGTCGAGGTAGCGGCGGAAGACGAACGGGCGGAGCATGTCCATCAGCTGGCGACCGGCTGCCTGATCGCCGGCGATCACGCGCGCCTTGATCCAGGCGTAGCGTTCCCATTCGCGCCCGCGCGTGGCGTAGTAGAGCTCCAGCCCGTCGAAGCTCATCGCCAGCGGCCCCTCGTCGCCGTTGGGCCGCAGGCGCATGTCGACCCGGAAGACGAAGCCGTAGCCGGTCTTCTCGTCGAGCGAACGAATCAGCCGCTGGCCGAGGCGGATGAAGTACTCGGCGTTGCTGATCGTCTTCTTGCCGTCTGTCTCGCCTTCCTCGGCATAGGCGAAGATCAGGTCGATGTCCGAGGAGTAGTTCAGCTCGTCGCCGCCGAGCTTGCCCATGCCGATCACGACCATCTCCACCGGCTCCCCGTTCGGGCCGCGTGGCTGACCGAAGCGCGTCTTGAGGTGGTGTTCGTGGTAGGCGAGCGCCTCGGCGACGCAGAAGTCGGCGAGGTTCGATAGTGACCGGAGGGTCGCGTCCGTGTCGTCGATGCCGTTGAGGTCGCGCCAGGCGATCAGGATCATTTCCCGGCGTCGCAGGCGCCGCAGCTCGCGGCCGAAGGCGGTCGGTTCCAGCTCCAGCCGCTCGGCCGGCATGCCACCGAGTGCGTCGAAGCGTGCCGCGAGGCCGTCGCCGAGATACGCGTCCGCCGTCCCGTCGATCACGTAGTCGAGAATGTCGGGTTCGGCGGCAAGGCTTTGCTGGATAAACGGGCTGCAGCGCAGGACGTGCTCGAGCTCGTCACGTTGCATCTCGGTCAGGGAAGCTCGATCGCCGAGTTGGTCGAGCAGGGTCGGATCGGGGTTGATTTCGTCGAGGTCGGACACGGGATCGGCCTGTCGGTGAATGGGGACTGCCACGATCATACGCCTTGCCGATGATGGCGTGCAGCGACGAGAAGATCATTGAACCGGAGACGGAAAAGCACCGGGCCCTGCACGAGGGAATCCGGGTGGGTTGGCGCGATGAGGTCGTGATTACGGGGGGAACCGACATGTCGCTGGTGTCCAGTAGCTCGAGGGTTGGGACAATGACAGCCGCGACCGGCTCGGCGGCGAAGCGGATCGGGCAGCCAAGCTGTTGACCTGACGCTATTTTTTAGCGAACATATCGATTATTCGATCGGCAGGCCATCCGCCTGCCCCGTCCCGCGTGCTTGCGATAAGCTTCGACTCGCAGCCCGCCGCGTCCCGGACGGACCATCGACCCAATCCAACCGTTCATGGCATGCCGGCCCACCCCGGTGTCGTGGCGCAGGCGTGGTTGCTTAGATTTCATGACGTTATTCAAACAGCTGTTGAAAAACTCGCGGGGTCGGGATTTCATCGTCGGCGACCTGCATGGCAGTCGTCCGCTGTTGGAAAAGATCCTCGAAAAGCACGACTTCTCTCCCGAGCGAGATCGTGTGATCGCCGTCGGTGACCTGATCGACTACGGCAAGGATTCGCTGGGCACCCTGCGCCTGCTGGGCGAGCCGTGGTTCTTCTCCGTGGCGGGCAACCACGAGCGGGTGATCGCCAATCATCGCGAGGCCCTGATCGAACGGCAGTTGACCGCCGTGCAGCGCGCCGAACTCGAAGCGATGGGATCGGCATGGTTGCTCCAGCCCTACGACAAGCTCAACGACGACAAGTGGGACGATCTGATCACCGAGGTGATGAATCTGATCAGCCAGATGCCGCTGATGATCCAGGTCGGCAACGGCCCCGCGGCGGTCGGTGTCGTGCATGCCGAATTGCCGTTGTGGGACTGGGACCAGAACATCGCGCGCCTGGAGCGGGTCAAGAAGCTCAGTTACTGGGCCTCGATCAAGGCCGATCCCCAGCTCGACACCCTGCTCTGGGGCCGCTCCCAGGTCCACGAGGTGCTCGAGGGCAACCGTCCCGAGCGCAGCGTGCGCGGGATCGACTGGGTGATCGCCGGCCATACCATCACCGGCCAGCCGCTGCGTGACGGCAACCGGTTGTGGATCGACTGCGGTGCCTGGGACGAGCGGTCGGGTCGCGGCCTGGCCCTGGTGGAGGTTGGTAACACCCTTGCCGTGAGCGCGCACTACCACGATCCCAGCGTACGAACCCATCGCTTCGTCCGCCGCGGGCACCATTTCCATTCCGTGATCGACGCCACCGGTTGACCCATGTCCGATCTCAATCACCTCTCCCTGACGGAACTGCGTCGTCTGATCGAGACCGCACGCGGCGAACTCGAACGCCGCGAGAGCGAGCCTGTCGACGAGCAGACCGTGCTCAAGTCCCTGGAACTGGACCTAAAGCGCCACCATCGGCGCAAGGACGAAGATCGCTTCAATCCCTTCGCCTAGCGGCGCCGCACCGGTCTGACGTTAAGCTGGAGTTCACGAAAAGGGCCCCTCGTTTTTCGAGGGGCCCCGTCGTATCCGAGCCGGCGCTGCCGCGGAGGGTCGCGGTCAGTGGCGGAAGTGGCGCATCCCGGTGAACACCATCGCGATGCCATGTTCATCGGCGGCGTCGATCACTTCCTGGTCGCGCATCGAGCCACCCGGCTGGATGACCGCCTTGATGCCGGCCTCGGCGGCGGCATCGATGCCGTCGCGGAACGGGAAGAAGGCATCGGAGGCCATCACCGAGCCCTCTACCGGCAGGCCGGCATCGGCGGCCTTGATGCCGGCGATACGGGCCGAGTAGACCCGGCTCATCTGCCCGGCGCCCACGCCGATGGTCTGCTGGCCGCTGGCGTAGACGATGGCGTTCGACTTGACGAACTTGGCGACCTGCCAGGCGAACAGCAGGTCCTGGATTTCCGCCTCGTCGGGTGTGCGCTTGGTGACGATCTTGAGATCACCCGCGCCGATCACGCCGTGGTCGAAGTCCTGCACCAGCAGACCCCCACCGATGCGCTTGAAGTCCTTGCCCGGGGCCGGCCTGACCGACCAGTCGTCGATCGCCAGCGCCCGGACGTTGGGCTTGACGGCCAGTTCGGAGGCCGCCTCGTTGCCGATCTCGGGGGCGATGATCACCTCGACGAACTGTCGCTCGACGATGGTCCGCGCCGTGTGGGCATCCAGCGGCCGGTTGAAGGCGATGATACCGCCGAAGGCCGAGGTCGGGTCGGTGGCGAACGCCCGGTCGTAGGCGGTGGTGATGTCGTCGCCGGTGGCCACGCCGCAGGGGTTGGCGTGCTTGACGATCACGCAGGCCGGCCGGTCGAACTGCTTGACGCACTCGAGCGCGGCATCGGCGTCGGCGAGGTTGTTGAAGGACAAGGGCTTGCCCTGCACGATGCGGGCGCGGGCGAGCGTGCCCGGTGCGGCGTCCGGCTCGACGTAGAAGGCCGCGTTCTGGTGCGGGTTCTCGCCGTAGCGCAGGTCCATCGACTTGTTCAGCGGCAGGTGCCAGGTCGGCGCGAAGGCGCTGTCCTCGAACTGGCGGCCGAGGTAGTCGGCGATCATGCCGTCGTACTGCGCGGTGTGGCTGAAGGCCGAGGAGGCGAGCCGCTGGCGCGTGGCCATGGAGACGCCCTCGCCGTTGATCTCCTCGAGCACCACCTCGTAGTCGGCCGGGTTGACCACGATCGCCACGTCGTTGTGGTTCTTGGCCGCCGCGCGGACCATCGCCGGGCCGCCGATGTCGATGTTCTCGATAGCCGTGGCGAGATCGCAGTCCGGGTCGGCCACGGTGCGGGCGAAGGGGTAGAGGTTGACCACCACGAGATCGATCGGGGTGATGCCGTGGGTGGCCATCACCTCGTCGTCCGTGCCCCGGCGGCCGAGAATGCCGCCGTGGATCAGCGGGTTGAGCGTCTTGACCCGCCCGGCCATGATCTCCGGAAAGCCGGTCACGTCGCTGACCTCGCGCACGGGCACGTCGTTCTCGCGCAGCAGGCGGGCGGTGCCACCCGTGGAGAGCAGCTCTACGCCAGCGGCGTGAAGACCCTGGGCCAGGCCCAGGATCCCGGTCTTGTCGGAAACGCTCAGCAGGGCGCGGCGCGGCTTGACGGCATGATGGCTCATGGGGATACCCGATACTCTCAGCGGTAAGTGGTGTCGTCCGCTCCCGGGGGGCGGGAGCGGTATGCAAACCGCGTATTGTACCCGCTTGCCAATGACGATGGCCATTGGGCGGCGCACCGTGTCTTGCATCCGGACGCCCGGCGACCCGCAGGGACGTTGGGTATTCGAGCAGCCCTTTCCTGGTCTCGGTTGAGTCGCGCTACCCGCCGTCGCGGAGCGTTCAGTGTGTGGTCACCCGCTCGTGGACGATGCTCTCGAACAGCGAGGAGTAGTCATGGTTGCCGTGCCCGGCGTAGACCCCTTCCTCTAGCACGTGCTGCAGGCCGATCAGCAGGTGTGTGTCGATACCCTGACCGCAGGCGCTTCGGGTGAACAGGCGGATGTCCTTGAGCAGGTGTTTCAACGGGAAGTTGGCCTTTTCGAACGAATGCCCGAGCATGTTGTCGAGTTTCTTGTCGAAGGTGGGGGCGTACAGTGCCGATTCGCGCAGCGTGGCCATGAACTTGTCGACGTCCACCCCCTCGCGCTGGACCAGGCCCAGGCTCATGGAGAAGGCGGCGGTCAGCGAGCCGATCAGCTGGTTGAACGCGAGCTTGGCGCCGGCACCGCTGCGAACCTCGCCGAAATGGGTCGGCGTGCCCAGGGTATGCAGCAACGGGTCGAGTCGTTCGACCAGTGCCGCCGGGCCGCCGAGCAGCAACTGCAGCGTGCCGCTCTGTGCCTGCGGAATGGAGCCGAGCACCGGTGCCTCGAGGTACTCGCCGCCCATGGCCTCGACCCGGCGGGCGAGTTCGGCGGACTCCGAGGGGGCGATGGTCGAACTGTTGATCACGACGTGACCGCGGATGCCGTCCTCGCCCAGCGTGTCGATGACCTCGCGGCAGGCGTTGTGGTCGCTCACCATCAGCCACAGTGTCTCGGCGCGACTGGCCAGATCGGCCAGGGTCGTCGTGGTGGGGAGACCCTCGACGTCACGCGGGTGGCGATTGTAGCCGGTCACCGCCCAGCCTGACTCGGCGAGGCGTCGGGCCATGGCGGTTCCCATCAATCCCAGGCCGATCACTCCGATCGTGGTGTTCATGGCAGTGCCCTCTTCGATGGTTGCAGCTGCAGGTGGTATGTCGCCTCAATCGCGCGGGCACGATCCGTCGTCTGGTGGATTGCGGCAGGTATAGGGTTATGCTTGCGCCAGCGTCCGTTTCGTCTCCCTGACGCCACTGGTTATATTGCGGCTTAAGGAACCTCTGCACGAATCGATGGAGCCTCTGGCTTGCGTGCAAACCCGCAACCCCCGCCAGGGCGGGTCGCCAAGGGACCATCGGCGTCGTTGCGGCGCTTGTGAATGGCGACGGCCATTAGCGGCGCGCCGCGCCTTGCATCTGGCCCCTTGGCGGTCCCGCAGAGACACTATCGATTCGTGCAGAGATTCCCTAAGAAGGCTAGCAGACCCCGGTGTCCGTTTCCGGGCTTGACGGACCGCAACCATTCGTCCGAGGAAATGTGATGAGCCAGGATCTCGACACCCACTGGCGCCGCTGGCTGAACCCCGGCCGGCGTCGTCCGGGCAGCGGACCGGCGGGCGTGTCGTCGTCCCCTGCTCAACCGCGCACCGCCATCGAACGCGACTACGACCGAGTGTTGTTCTCCACCCCGGTGCGCCGGATGGCCGACAAGACGCAGGTCTTTCCGCTCGACCGGTCCGACAGCGTGCGCACCCGCCTGACGCACTCGCACGAGGTCGCCAACCTGGCGCGCTCGGTGGGCATCGACCTGGTGTTCCACCACGGCGTGGCCGCCGGGCTGCCCGAGGCGCTGCGGGATGTCCCCGCCCTGCTGGCCACCATCGGCCTGGCCCATGACCTCGGCAATCCGCCGTTCGGTCACCAGGGCGAGGACGCGATCGCGCGCTGGTTCGAGATCAACCGGCGCGAGGTGCTGGATGCCGAGCCGGCGCTGAGCCCGGCGATGAAGCAGGACTTCCTGCGTTTCGAGGGCAACGCCCAGACGCTGCGTCTGCTGACCAAGCTGCAGCTGATCAACGACGACTACGGGCTTAACCTGACGTTCGCGAGCCTCGCCGCGCTGGTGAAGTACCCGGCGGCCAGCGACGAGATCGACCGCTCCCGGGTCACCCACAAGAAGCACGGCTACTTCCAGTCCGAGTCGGCCCTGATGGACGAGGTCTGGGCGGGCACCGGGCTGTCGGCGGGACAGCGCCACCCGCTGACCTGGATCATGGAGGCCTGCGACGACATCGCCTACTCGGTGCTGGATGCCGAGGATGCGGTCAAGAAGGGGCTGCTCTCGTTTTCCGATACCATCGCCTTCCTGCGCCACGAGGCGCCGGACGACCCGGTGGTCACCGCGGTCTGCGAGTCGGCGATGGCCGAGCACCGGGCCTACCGCCGCGAGCGGCTCTCGCCCGACGAGCTCAACGACATCTCCATGCAGACCTTCCGCATCCGCGCCATCGGGGCGTTGATGGAGGCGATCGGCGAGGTGTTCATCCAGTCCCTGCCGGCGATGGCCGACGGCCGCTTCGAGCGCGAACTGGTGGCCGCCTCTCGCGGCGGGCCGCTGCTGGACGCGCTCAAGGCCTGTAACTGGCAGCACGCCTACCGGCACAAGTCGGTGCTGCGTGTCGAGTTGACCGGCCTGACGGTGATCCATGGCCTGATGGATGCCTTCTGGTACGCAATCACCAAGCGCACGGACCCGGCCGACCCGGCCAGCCCGCGCGCCACCCCGCTGGCCGGCTACATCTACCAGCGCATCTCCGAGAACTACCGGCGGGTGTTCGAGTCGCCGGGCAACCCGATGCCGATTCGCTATCGCGAGGCGCAGTTGCTGACCGACATGATCTCGGGGATGACCGACAGCTTTGCCGTGAGCCTGTTCGAGGAATTCCGCGAGGTGGGCTTTGCGCCCACCACCCGAGCCTGACCGAGTCCGTGCCCCGACCGAACCCGAATCGAATCCAAGGAGACCGATGAGCGATTCCGACTACCGCCGCGATCACCGTCCCGAGCGCCCCGCCGAGGAGAGTCACTTCTTCGCCTACCTGTCGCGGATGAAGTACATCTACCGCTGGGGACTGATGCGCAACACGCGCGCCGAGAACGTGCAGGAGCACAGCCTGCAGGTGGCGATGATCGCCCATGCGCTGGCGGTGATCGGCAACCAGGAGTTCGGCGAGGAAAACGACGTCGGCCGGGTGGTGAGCGTGGCGCTCTACCACGATTCCTCGGAGATCATCACCGGCGACCTGCCCACCCCGGTGAAGTACTTCCGCGAGGACATCCGTGATTCCTACAAGGCGCTCGAGGCACACGCCGAGCGCAAGATCGTCGGCTTGCTGCCCGACTCCCTCCGGGACGCGTTCGCCGAGGTGATCGAGAGCGCCCGCATCGAGCCCGAGGTGCAGCGGCTGGTCAAGGCCGCCGACTCGCTATCGGCCTACCTCAAGTGCATCGAGGAACGGGCGGCCGGCAACCAGGAATTCCGCCGCGCCGAGGAGTTCCTGCGCGGCAAGCTCGACGAGATGACCGACCTGCCGGCGGTGGCCTACTTCCGGCAGCGGTTCGTCGATGCCTTCGAACTGACCCTGGACGACCTGAGCCACGACTGACGTCCGGCCGTGGGGGATCAGTCGGACCTGGCGGCCGACTGGTCCTCGTCCGGCCCGTTGGCCGCGTCCGCGGTCTCGTCGGCGTAGAAGGTCCGGCGCGAGATCTGGCAGAAGGCGCCTTGCCGCTTGACGAAGTGAATCGAGCCGGCCACGACCAGGCCGCCCACCACCAGCAGCAACAGGCTGCTCTGCACGTAACCGAGCGTGATGATGGCCACGCCCACCAGGCCGACGTGACGTGCCTGGACAAGCAGCAGGTCGTCGCGTGGCTGGGACAGGGCTGCCAGGGCTGCCCACTCGATCGCCAGCACGATCAGCAGCACCAGCGGCGCGGTGGCGACCTTGGGGTAGGCGACCGTGATCACGCCCAGTACGCCGATGATCGCCAGTACCGCCCACTGGGCGAGTCGCTGGTTGCGCGATCCCCGGCTGCCGGCCCGCAGGGTGCCCTTCAGGCGCAGCCAGTGGATCAGCCCGGTAATGCCGGTCCAGACCCCGATGAAGATGCCCAGCACGGCGGCCAGGCGCAGGTCCCAGGCGCCGACGTAGCGGGTGGTCTGTTCCCAGCCGATCACGCCCAGCAGCGTGATGGTGATACCGCTGCCGATCAGCACGATCGCCGCACCGCGCACAAGGTCGATCAGCCGCGTGTCCTGGTCACGGCTGGCTTGATACCAGGGGGCGGCGGCCACACCGAAGGCCAGCGCGGCGATCGCCAGCCACGCCTTCCAGCCCATGCCGGGCAGGTCGCCGGCCGCGCCCGGGAAGAGCGCGCCGGCGAGCACGATCAGTATCGCGAGCGGCAGGGCCCACATCCACACCCGGCGACGCTCCGGGTGGGTCAGTGCCGAGAGCGTGATCAGTACCAGGCCGAGCGCGAACCAGCCGGCGTTGTCGATCATCAGTCCGATGCCCATCACGACACCTCCCGATCGGTCCGTGCGTCGCCATGACGCTCATGGGCGAACTGCTGTTCGCGATCCTCGTCGTCGAGCAGGTCCTGCTCGTCGAGTTCGTCCGCCGGCTCGGCATGGATTTCCTGGCGCAGCAGCAGGAAGGCCGTCGCCGCCGCCTGGGCGCCGAAGAACACCGCGACCGTCGACAGCACCAGCTCGAGCGCACTCTGCGAGGTGAGCAGCGCGCTGACGGCCGCGACCACGAGAAAGCCCGCCAGGGTGGTGACGATCAGCAGGCCCCGGCCGCAGTGCTCGCGTTCGGCGCGCAGGGCGCCGGTCAGTCCGAGGGCGAGGGCCAGCAACACCACGTAGGCGGCGATGGTTGGATCCATGTCTGTGTTCCTTCGGTCGTGAAGGCCGGTGCGGTGACCGGCGGGATCGAGCGTCGTCGGATTCAGTCGTCGAGCTTTTCCAGGAAGGCCTTGGCATCCAGGGCGGCCATGCAGCCGGTGCCCGCCGAGGTGATCGCCTGGCGGTAGACGTGGTCCATGACGTCACCGGCGGCGAACACGCCGTCGACCGAGGTCGCGGTGGCGTTGCCGTCGGTACCGCTCTTGACCTTGATGTAGCCGCCGGCCATGTCGAGCTGACCCTCGAAGATGCCGGTGTTGGGCGAGTGGCCGATGGCGATGAACACGCCGGAGAGTTCGAGATCGGTGGTCTCGCCCGCCTTGTTCTTGATGCGCAGGCCGTTGACGCCCATCTGGTCGCCGAGCACCTCGTCGACCTCGTGATCCCAGTGGATCACGACGTTGCCGTCCTCGGCCTTCTTCATCAGGCGGTCGATCAGGATGTCCTCGGCGCGGAAGCGGTCGCGGCGATGCACGACGTGCACCTTGGCGGCGATGTTGGACAGATACAGGGCCTCCTCGACCGCGGTGTTGCCACCGCCGACCACGGCGACCGTCTGGTTCTTGTAGAAGAAGCCGTCGCAGGTCGCGCAGGCCGACACGCCCTTGCCGCGGAAGGCCTGCTCGGACTCGATGCCCAGGTAGCGCGCCGAGGCGCCGGTGGCGATGATCAACGCATCGCAGGTGTAGGTGCCCTGGTCGCCGGTGAGCGTGAACGGGCGCTCGTCGAGCTTGGTGGTGTGGATATGGTCGAAGACGATCTCGGTATCGAACTTCTCGGCATGCGCCTTCATGCGCTCCATCAGTGCCGGGCCGGTGAGGTCGCCCGGATCACCCGGCCAGTTCTCCACCTCCGTGGTGGTGGTCAGCTGGCCGCCCATCTCCATGCCGGTGATCAGCACCGGGTCAAGGTTGGCCCGGGCCGCGTAGACCGCGGCACTGTAGCCGGCGGGACCGGAGCCGAGGATGAGCAGTCTGCTGTGGCGGGTGTTGTTGTCGGCCATGGTGAAGGAGCACTCCTGTGATTCGTTCGTGTCGATTCGCCGCCGACGGGCTGACGGCGACGACCGGGGCGGCGGGAAAGCAGCCGTTCCGGCAATAGATGACTCGTTTGCCTAGAATGACCCGGTGTTTCGGGTTCGGCGATGTCGTTGGCGGCATCGACCGGGCACGTTCAGACTGTAGGATACTCGTCGAAAATTGTTGAGGCCATCGAATGAATTACCAAGGTGAACCGGACTACAAGCACGGCAGCGCGGAACGACTGGGGGTGCTGCTGCTTAACCTCGGTACGCCGGATGCCCCCGAGGCGCCCGCATTGCGCCGCTACCTCGCGCAGTTTCTCTCCGATCCGCGCGTGATCGAGATCCCGAAGTGGAAGTGGTGGCCGATACTGCACGGCATCGTGCTGCGCACCCGGCCGGCGAAATCCGCCGAGGCCTATCGCTCGGTCTGGGATCACCACGGCGAGGGCTCGCCGCTGCTGACCATCGCCCGCCAGCAGCAGAAGGGCCTGCAGGAACGGCTCTCCGAGCAGATGGCCGGCCCGGTGACCGTGGCGCTCGGGATGCGCTACGGCAACCCGTCGGTGCCATCGGCCCTGCACGAGCTGCGCGAGGCCGGCGCCCGGCGCGTGGTGGTGCTGCCGCTCTACCCGCAGTACGCCGGGGCGACCACCGCCTCGACCCTGGACGCGGTATTCGACGAGCTGATGCACTGGCGCTGGGTTCCCGAGCTGCGCACCATCAACCAGTACCACCGCGACCCGGGCTACCTCGATGCGCTCGCGGCGAGCATCCAGGAGCACTTCGACGAACACGGCAAGCCGGACAGACTGATCATGAGCTACCACGGCGAGCCCAAGCGCTACCTGCTCAACGGCGACCCCTATCACTGCCAGTGCTACGTCACCTCGCGGCTGGTCGCCGAGCGCCTGGGGCTGTCCGAGGACGACTACATGGTCACCTTCCAGTCGCGCTTCGGCCCCGAGGAGTGGCTCAAGCCCTACACCGACGAGACCCTGAAGGCCCTGCCCGGTCAGGGTGTGAAGCACATCGCGGTGGTCTGCCCGGGCTTCTCCGCCGACTGTCTCGAGACCATCGAGGAGATCGGTGACGAGAACCGCGAGTACTTCGAGGAGGCCGGTGGCGAGACCTACCACTACATCCCGGCGCTCAACGACCGCGACGACCACCTCGACGGGCTGGCCCGCCTGGTGCGCCAGCACACACAGGGCTGGGTCGAGCACAGCGAGTTCGACGCAGTCGAGGACCAGCGCGAGCGCGAGCGGGTGCGCGAGAACGCGCTCAAGATCGGTGCCAGGCAGTAGGGCGTGCCGGGCATGCACGAGGGCTTTGGCAACGAGGCGGGCAACGGAGCACTCGCCGGCATCGGCGTGGTGGTGATCGGCGACGAGATCCTCTCCGGGCGTCGGCAGGACCGGCATCTCGCTGCGGTCACCGAGCGGCTGGCTTCTCGCGGCCTGGTGGTCGACTGGGCCCAGTTCCTGCCCGACCGCGAGATCACCATCGTCGACCTGCTGCGGCGCAGTCGGGCCGACGGGGCGACCGTCTTCTCTTTCGGTGGCATCGGCGCGACCCCCGACGATCTTACCCGCGCCTGTGCCGCCACCGCCTTCGGCCGGCCACTGGTGCGCCACCCCGAGGCCGCCGCCCTGATCGAGGCACAGTTCGGCGAGGAGGCCTACCCCACGCGCATCCGGATGGCCGAGCTGCCGGAGGGCGCGACGCTCGTGCCCAACCCGTTCAACCGGGTGCCGGGGTTTGCCGTCGAACGGCACTTCTTCCTGCCGGGCTTTCCCGAGATGGCCCACGCGATGCTCGACCACATTCTCGCCGGGCCCCTGGCCGAGATCGGGGATGCGGGTTACGTGGAGCGATCCCTGTGGCTGGTGGACACCCCGGAGAGCGAGCTGGTCGATCTCATGGAGGCCTTCTGCGCCGAGCATCCGTCCCTGCGCCTGTTCAGTCTGCCCGTGCTCTCGGCCGAGCGGCGCCTGCTGGAACTGGGTTTCAAGGGCGAGCGTCCGGAGGTCGAGCGGGCGATGGCCGCCCTGGTGTCGGCACTCGCCGAACGACGCATTGCGGTGCATGCGCACCGCCCGGCCTGAGGCCGCTGTCGTGGGCGCGTCCAGTGATCCCGGCGGCCCGCCAAGGACCGTGGCGTGGCCTCCGTAGGGGATTGAACTTCATGCGGCCAGCCCTATCTCATCGAACTGGCCCTTGGTTCGCCTCGGGGCCGGCCTGTAACCTTTTTGCGTGATTCCGCAGTCGGAATAGGAGTTAGTCGATGATGGCATTCGTCACAGCCCCTCACGCCAGGTCTCGTCTCCCGGGGGTTGCCGGGATCCGACACCTCGGCCACCACCTGGCCCTGTTGGCCGTCGCCCTGCTCGTCATGGGCATGCTGGGTTCCCCTGCCCAGGCGCAGTACCCCGACTTCGTCAAGCTGGCGAAGGAGAATGCCCCGGCGGTGGTCAACATCAACACGGTCACCAAGGGTGAGCAGCCGGGGCGTTCCGGTCAGCGGCCGCAGATGCCCAACCTGCCCCCCGGCCCGCTGGGCGACATGTTCCGCGACTTTTTCGAGCAGATGCCGCAGCAGCCGATGCCGCGCTCGCGTCCGGCCCAGTCGCTGGGCTCCGGCTTCATCATCAGCGAGGACGGCTACGTCATCACCAACGCCCACGTGGTCGGGGGCGCCGATGAGATCAGCGTCCGGCTCAACAACCAGAAGGAGTATCGCGCCGAGCTGATCGGTGAGGATCGCCGCACCGACATCGCGCTGCTGAAGATCGACGCCGAGGACCTGCCCACCGTGAGCATCGGCGACTCCGAGGAGGTCGACGTGGGCGAGTGGGTGCTGGCGATCGGCGCGCCGTTCGGACTGGATCATTCGGCCACCCACGGCATCGTCTCCGCGATCGGTCGTGATCTGCCCAACGAGACCTACGTGCCGTTCATCCAGACGGACGCGCCGGTCAACCCGGGCAACTCCGGCGGGCCCCTGATCAACGTCGATGGCGAAGTCATCGGTGTCAACTCGCAGATCTACACCAACTCCGGCGGCTACATGGGTATCTCGTTCGCGATCCCCGTTAACGTCGCCATGGACGTCGCCGAGCAGCTCAAGGATACCGGCGAGGTTCGTCGCGGCTATCTGGGGGTGATCATCCAGCCGGTCACCGACGAGCTGGCCCGCTCCTTCGGTCTGGACGACACCCGTGGCGCCCTGGTCGCTCAGGTGCAGCCAGATACCCCGGCGGCCGAGGCGGGCCTCGAGTCGGGCGACATCATCACCGAATTCAACGGCAAGTCGGTGAAGCGATCCGGGCAGCTGCCGCGCCTGGTGGGCGCCGCCCCGGTAGGCGAGCCGGCCGAGGTGACCGTGATCCGCGATGGCGAGGAAAGAAAGTTCGAGGTGGTGCTGGCCGAACTCGATGCGACCGCGGCGGCCGGGGGTAGCGCCCTGTCCGGCTACGGCCTGTCGGTCGAGCCTCTGGAGAAGGACGATCGCGGCAGCCTCGGCGTGCGCTACGGCATCGAGATAGAATCGGTAGCCGGTGACTCGCCCTTTGCCGGGGCACTCGAACCGGGCGACGTGCTCCTCGAGGTCAATCGCCGCCCGATGCGCAGCGAGCAGGATCTGGCCGAGGCGCTGTCCACCGCACCGGAGAATCGCCCGGTCGCCATTCGCCTGCTGCGCCGTGGCCAGCCGCTGTTCCTGGCCGTCGACCTGAACTGAAAAAGGCGGACCGCTCCGAGGAACTTGTAGCTGGTTGAACAATCCCAGTGATTGGCTCCTCAAGGAAGAACCGCTGCCCCGACCCGTTGGTCGGGGTTTTTTTTGCGTGGCTCGGACCGATCGCCCGATGGGAGACGTCGTTGGGGCCAGCGCCCCGGCCGACTTGCTAGAATCGGCCCATTTGGACGGACAGATGAGGGTAATCAGTTTCAACGCCAATGGCATTCGCGCAGCGGCGCGCAAGGGGTTCTTCGACTGGCTGGCGACGGCGGACGCCGATCTGGTCTGCATCCAGGAGACCAAGGCGCAGACCTGGCAACTGGAGAAGGACCCGGCCTTCTGGCCGGAGGGCTACCACTGTCGCTACGTGGATGCCGAGCGCAAGGGCTACAGCGGCGTGGCGATCTACAGCCGGATCGAGCCACGGGCGGTAACCACCGAGATGGGGCTGGTGGAGTTCGACGCCGAGGGGCGCTACTGCGCCTTCGACCTGGGCGATCTGACCGTCGCCTCGCTCTACCTGCCCTCGGGGTCGGCCGGCGATCACCGCCAGGCCTCCAAGGACCGCTTTCTCGAGTCGTTCCTGCCCATGTTGCAGCGTTTTCGCGACGAGGATCGTTCGCTGATTCTCTGCGGTGACTGGAACATCGCCCACCGCGAGATCGACCTGAAGAACTGGCGCGCCAACCGCAACAAGTCGGGCTTCCTGCCCTACGAGCGCGCCTGGCTGGACCGCGTGTTCGACGACCTGGGCTTCGTCGACGCCCACCGTACGCTCAAGCCCGACGTCGCGGAATACACCTGGTGGTCGAACCGGGCCAATGCCTGGAACAACAACGTCGGCTGGCGGATCGACTACCAGATCGTCACCCCTGACCTGCGCGAGCAGCTGGCCGAGGTACAGGTCTACCGAGAGGAGAAGTTCTCCGATCATGCGCCGCTGATCATCGACTACCGCTGATTCGCGGTGGCCGCGGAACCCTGCGAGGCGCGGGGGATCTGACTTATACTTTTTCAACCACTATTTCGAATCGTGCGGAGGTTCCACATGAAACACTGGATGACCCTGGTGCTCGCCGCGGTCGGCGTGGCCTTCCTGTCAGGCTGCGCGAGCAGCCTCTCGAGTGGCGCCTACTCGCGCGATTCCGCTCGTCAGATGCAGACCGTCTACTACGGCACGATCGACAGCGTCCGCACGGTGCAGATCGAGGGCACCAAGACGCCGGTGGGCACCGGCGCGGGTGCCATTACGGGTGGCATCCTCGGCAACCAGGTCGGGGGTGGCAGCGGTCGGGCACTGGCTACCGTGGGCGGTGCGCTGCTGGGCGGCATGGCCGGCTCGGCGGCCGAGGAAGGCCTCACTCGCCAGCCGGGCTACGAGATCACCGTGCGGCTGGACAACGGTCGGACGGTCAGCATCGTGCAGGCGGCCGATGTATCCTTCCAGCCCGGCGAGCGGGTGCGTGTGATCGAGGCGCGTGACGGCACCACCCGCGTGACTCGCTGAGCCACAAGAAAAACCGACGGAGAGACGATGACGGCAACGCCGCGTGGACAGCTATTCGTGATTTCGGCGCCCTCCGGGGCGGGCAAGACCAGCCTGATCAAGGCCCTGCGTGAACGCCGGCCGGAGCTAGCGCTGTCGGTCTCGCACACCACCCGCCCGCGCCGCGACGGCGAGGTCAATGGCGAGCACTACCACTTCGTCGATATCTCGCAGTTCGAGGTGATGCTGGCCCAGGATGCCTTCGTCGAGCACGCCAAGGTTTTCGACAACTACTACGGCACCAGCAAGGCGGCGATCAGCGAGGAGCTCGAGCGTGGCCGCGATCTGATCCTCGAGATCGACTGGCAGGGTGCGGCGCAGGTCAAGAAGCTGTTCCCCGAGGCGATCTTCATCTTCATCCTGCCGCCGAGCAGTGCCGAACTGGAAAAGCGCTTGCGCAACCGGGCCTCGGACGACGACGAGGTCATCGCGCGCCGGCTGGCCGAGGCGCGCCGCGAGATGAGCGAGTGTCACTGGTACGACTATCTGGTGATCAACGATGCCTTCGAGCAGGCGCTCGATGAACTCGACGCCCTGTTCATCGCAGCCGGCCTCGAGACCGATCGACAGCGCGAACGGCACCCCGAACTGATCGCCGATTTGCTGGGCGAGGTCGACTGACCGTAAACTAGTGCCCCAAAACGTCTTTTCTGCCGAATCCGTTCGCTTGATAAAGACACCGAATCGAGACGCGGCCCGGTCGTCCCCAGGACGGCCGGGCCGTCCAACCTGTATACCGAGGTCAAGACACCGATGGCACGTGTAACCGTAGAAGACTGCCTGGACAAGATCCCCAACCGCTTCGAGCTGGTACTGACCGCGGCCAAGCGCGCCCGCCAGATCGAGCACGGCGCCGAGCCGCTGGTGCCGATGGGCAAGGAAAAGCCGACTGTCATCGCCCTGCGCGAGCTGGGCGAGGGCAAGATCGACCGCGCGCGGATCGACGAGATCGAGAAGCAGATCACCCTGTCGCGCTCCGAGATCACAGAGCAGGAAATCCGTGCCGAGCTGGCGCAGTTCGCCGACGAGAGTGCCGAGGGCGCCCGCCCGGCCACGCCGGTCACCAGCGACGAGGCCTGAGTCCCCGGGCCGGGGCGGGGTATCCATGGAAAGCGGACAGACAGGGACGCCGGTCGTCGCCGCGACGACCGGGTCGAACCTGACCGACGTCTTCTTCGCCCCGCTGGCCCAGCATCTTGCCCAATACCTGGATGCGGCGGACGTCGCCCGCATCCGCACCGCTTTCGAGTTCGGCGCCCAAGCCCACGCCGGACAGACCCGCAAGAGCGGTGAACCCTACATCAGCCACCCGATCGCGGTGGCGCACATCCTTGCCGACCTGCGCATGGACGAGGCCACGCTGGTCGCGGCCATCCTGCACGACGTCGTCGAGGACACCGACATCGTCCACGACCAGATCGTGGCCGAGTTCGGCGAGGAGGTCGCCCACCTGGTCGACGGCGTCTCCAAGCTCGCCCAGATCCGCTTCAAGTCCAAGGCCGAGGCGCAGGCGGCCAACTTCCGCAAGATGATGATGGCGATGGTCGAGGATGTGCGCGTCATCCTGATCAAGCTCGCCGACCGCCTGCACAACATGCGAACGCTCGGGGTGATGCGTCCGGACAAGCGCCGGCGTATCGCGCGCGAGACCCTCGATATCTACACCCCGATCGCCAACCGCCTCGGTCTCAACGCGATTCGCCACGAGCTCGAGGACCTGGGCTTCGCCTCGCTGCACCCGCTGCGCCACCGCATCCTGAGCGAGGCGGTGCGCCGGGCGCGCGGCAATCGCAAGGAGATCGTCGCCGGCATCCAGGAACGCTTCGAGCAGCGTTTCGCCCACGAGCGCCTGACGGCCGACATCCTGGCGCGCGAGAAACGGCCCTACTCGATCTACCGCAAGATGCTGTCCAAGCACCTCTCGTTCAAGGAGGTGTTCGACGTGTTCGCGGTGCGGGTGCTGGTCGACTCGGTCGACGACTGCTACCGGGCGCTCGGCATCGTGCACAACCTCTACAAGCCGCTGCCCGGACGCTTCAAGGACTACATCGCCATCCCCAAGGCGAACGGCTACCAGTCGCTGCACACCATCCTGTTCGGGCCGCACGGCATTCCGCTGGAGGTGCAGATCCGCACCCACGAGATGGACCAGTTCGCCGAGTCCGGCATCGCCGCCCACTGGCTGTACAAGGCCCAGGGCGACCATGGCTCGGTCACCCAGACCCGTGCTCGCGAGTGGCTGCGCGATCTGCTCGAGATCCAGCAGAAGGCCGGCAACCCGCAGGAATTCCTCGAATCGGTCAAGGTCGACCTGTTCCCCGACGAGGTCTACGTCTTCACCCCGATGGGCGAGATCATCGAGCTGCCACGTCGGGCAACGGCCGTGGATTTCGCCTACGCGATCCACACCGACGTCGGCAACACCTGCGTGGCCTGCAAGATCGACCGGCGCTTCGCCCCGCTGTCGACGCCGCTGGAGTCCGGCCAGACCGTCGAGGTGATCACCGCGCCGGGTGCGGTACCCAATCCCAGCTGGCTGTCGTTCGTGGTCACCGCGCGCGCCCGGGCCAATATCCGCGCCTACTTGAAGCACCTGCAGGATGCCGAGGCGATTCGCCTTGGTCACCGCCTGCTGGCCAAGGCGATGGCCGCCGAGGGTTGCGACATCGAGGAGCTCGACGAGCCCCGCATCGACAAGATCCTGCGCGAGTACCACCAGGAGAGCTTCAACGACCTGCTGCGCGAGATCGGGCTGGGCAACCGCATGGCCCCGCTGGTGGTCCGCCTGCTCAAGGCCGAGGCCGGCAAGCTCGATCCCGACGAGATATGGCGTGAGGGCAGCGGCAAGCAGGCGCCGGTGATCATCAGCGGCACCGAGGGGCTGGTGGTCAGCTTCGCCGGCTGCTGTCACCCGGTGCCCGGCGACGCGGTGGTCGGTTTTCTTTCCACCGGTCGCGGGATCGTGGTCCACCGCCAGGGCTGCCCGAACGCCAGTGACGCCGGCGAGCACCCGGAACGCTGGCTGGCGGTCGAATGGGAGGCCGAGCCCACCGGCGAGTACCAGTCGCAGATCAGCATCCAGGCGAACAATGTCCGCGGGGGACTGGCGCGTATCGCCGCGGCGGTCTCCGATGCCGGTTCGGACATCGACGACGTGCGCTTCGACGACCGCGACGTGAACCTCACCATCATCGACATCACCGTGCGCGTCACCGACCGCATCCACCTGGCCCGGGTGATGCGCGCGATCAAGCAGTTGCGCGACGTGGTGCGCGTCTCGCGCCACTGACGCACCGCCCCCGACAGCCCCAGATCGATCGCCCCGAATTGACCGTGTCCGAGGAGAGACCATGAGCCAACGTGAAATCATCCACACCGAAGACGCTCCGGCCGCCATCGGCCCCTACTCGCAGGCCGTGCGGGTCGGGGACACCGTCTACCTCTCCGGCCAGATCGCACTCGACCCGGCCAGCATGACCCTGGTCGAGGGTGGCATCGAGGCCCAGACCCGGCGCGTGTTCGACAACCTCGCCGCCGTCTGCCGTGCCGCCGGCGGCGATCTCGCCGACGTGGTCAAGCTGCAGGTGTACCTGCCGGACCTGGCCCACTTCGAGAAGGTCAACGCGGTGATGAAGGAGTACCTTGCCGAGCCCTATCCGGCCCGCGCGGCCCTGGGCGTGCGCGCCCTGCCCAAGGGCGCCGAGGTGGAGATCGACGGGGTGATGGTCCTGCCGGGCTGATCCACGCGCGCGAACACCTCCGGCGCAGTCCGACCAAGGCGTCGCGAGCCAAGCGCCCGTCGGGCCATCCCATCGTTCGATCGAATGCCGGGCTTGCAGGTCCCGCGCTGTCGGGCGGTTGGCCGACGGTCGCGCCTGCAACGAGCCGCTACTCGATCTCTTCGAGCAACCGCCGCAGGCGTGCCGGCAACCAGCCGCGCAGGGTCGCGGTGATACTCGCCTCGTGGCGTTGCCAGAGCGCGCCGCCGAGGATGATCCCCAGTCCGATGAAGGCAAGGATCGCCGGGAAGGCGAGCGTGTCTTCGAAGACACTGGCGAGGTGAATCAGGTAGATGGCGACGCCGAAGGCGCCGAACACCGCGAAGGTGCGCCGGCGCAGCGCCGCGCCGAGCCCGATAAGCGCCAGGTGGATCAGCAGGTAGGCCAGCTTGCCCAGATCGCTGTCGGAGTCCATCGAAGTCAGCCCGCCGGAGAAGGCCGCCAGTCCCGCCAGGTAGAGCCAGAAGGCCCAGTCGGGGTTTCGTCCGGCGCGCAGTTCGATCCAGAACGCCAGTCCCAGCATCGCCGCGCCGGAGAGTACGGAGACCAGCTTGCGCATCTCCCAACGATCCTCCCAGGTCTCGAAGAAGAATGGCACCAGGTCCATTTGCAGGTACCAGAGAGTCAGCGCCACCAGGAAGATCAGGAAAGGCAGCCGATAGCGCCACAGGGCGACGGCCGCGACGGCCAGTGTGGCCAGTTCCATGAGGACCCACCGCCAGTCGATCCAGCGGTGGTAGTCGGTTACCGTGAATGTGCCGCTCCAGAAGCCCAGTATCTGCTGGACGTTGAAGACGACGATCGGTGTCATCGATATGGCAAAGGTGAGGGTCACCCCCGCGGGGATCGCCAAGCCGTGGTCGAGGAATCGACGTGTCAGCGCCAGGCCCAGCGCGGCGAAACCCAGGGCCAGCCCCAGCATCGGCCAGCCGGCCCAGGAATCCCAGGCCTGATTGATGAACAGTCCCAGGGCCGACATGGCGACAAAGCCGCCGAGGTAGTAGAGGATGTGCGCCGCGCGAAAGCGGGGTCCGGTCTGTCGATGCTCGAGATAGGTCCAGAGGGCCTCGGCCGTGTCGGGTGCCAATACCCCGTCATCGGCGGCCTGCCTCAGGTCCCTGCGGCGGATTTCCATGTGCTTTCCCTGCGTTGCCGAAACCGTCGTCCTGACGTGATGTTACCTCGGCCATCAGCGGAAGTCGTAGACCAGGTTGACCGAGGTGTAGGTGTCGGTCTTCTCGGTGCCCGCCGGCACGTCGGTGTTGTGCTGGACGGTGTAGGCGAGCTTCATCGCCAGCTTCTCGGTCAGGGAGGTCGACAGGCCGGTTACCGACTCGATCTCGGTGTTGTCCTGGCCGGCGAGCACGGTGAGATCCTGGTCGAACCTGGCGTAGTCGGAAATACGGTACTCGAAGCCGCTCGACAGCCGCGCGATGGCGTTGGTCTCGCGCTCGCCGTCCTCGGTCTCCGCGATGCGCAGGCCCGGGCCGATCTCCGCGTCCCAGTAGCCCCGTTCCGAGATCCATAGCTTGCGCCCGTAACCGGCGGCGACGCTGGACTGGTACTTGTAGCCGGAGAACTCGTCATGGGTGCCGCGCAGCACGCCGAACAGGTAGTCGCGCTCGCTCAGGGCATAGTTGCTCTCGAACTCGCCAAGCGTGCGGTTGGCCGTGTCCTCGCCGTCCTCGCTCGACTGGATGGTCTCGAGGCGCAGTCGGTGTGTCCACGGGCCGGTCAGGTAACCGAGCTTGAGCTTGCCGTTGATGGTGGAGGACTCGGTGTTGCCGGTCGTGATCGAGGCGCCCAGCTCGGCTGCCCCGGACCAGCCGTTGTCGGCCTTGTCCTCGGCGGCGAGCAGCGGATGGATGGTGAACGGGGCCATGGCCAGCGGGGTGGCCAGCAGCAAGTGACGGGTCTTCATGGGAACTCCTGACGGATTGGAACGGATGCGTTCGGCCGTGAACCTCGTGCTCCAGACACGAAAATGCCCCGATGCGGGGCATGAGCGTCACGGGCAGTTGGCGTGGGAGCCTAGACGGTCACTCTCGGCTTGTAAACGAATCGGACGGATTTCCTCGGGATAAGGTTGGGCATCCGTTCCAGCCCGCTCGCGCGGGCCTGACGAGGGGATGCCGCCGCGTCAGTGGCCCCCGCCCTGGCAGGCCGGCGAGGCCGGCGCGTTCTGGCGCTCGGCCCACTCGTCCGGGCTATAGGTGTGCAGGGCCAGGGCGTGCAGGCCCTGCTCGAAGGCCGGCTTGAGCGGGTCCTGGACCAGCCGGTGGCGGCGGATCAGCGGCAGGCGGTCGAAACGGTCGCTGACCACCACCATGCGGAAGTGGCTTTCGACTCGATCGCCGGCGTGCTGAGTCGATTCGTCGGTGATCTCGAGGTGGGTTGGCTCGAGGGTCGCTCGCAGGGTCTGTTCGATCCATTGTGCGCGAGTGGTCATGGTATGTCGGACCTCGTGGTCGGTGGATGCCTGCCTCACAGCAGGCGCACGCCCAGCAAGGGGCGGATGGCGTCGGCCGGAGTCGGCCGGCCGATCAGGTAGCCCTGGAAGGAGTGACAGCCCAGCGAGTCCAGCAGGTCGCGTTGCTCGATGGTCTCCACTCCCTCGGCGATGATCTCCAGCGACAGGGCGTTGCCCATCGCGATGATCGCCCGGACAATCTCCAGGTCGTTGCGGTCGCCGAGGATGTCGCGCACGAAGCCCTGGTCGATCTTCAGCCGGTCGAAGGAGAACCGCTTGAGGTAGCTCAGCGACGAGTAACCGGTGCCGAAGTCGTCCAGCGCGAGCTTCACGCCCAGCTCGCGCACGGCATCCAGCATGGTGGCTGCCTGCTCCGGATCATGGACCAGCGCGGTCTCGGTGAGTTCCAGCTCGAGACGCTCGGGGGGCAGGCCGGAGATTTCCAGTGCCCGCGCGACACGATCGGCGAAGCAGGGAGCGTGCAACTGCACGCTGGAAACGTTGACCGATACGGTGATCGCCTCGCCGGTCTCCCGGCCCCACTCGGCAGCCTGGCAGGCCGACTCGGTCATTACCCAGCCGCCGACCTCGACGATCAGGCCCGATTGCTCGAGGAATGGGATGAAGTCCTGTGGTCCGCATTGCAACTGCGGGTCCGGTGCATCCCAGCGCAGCAGGGTCTCCACGCCGGTGACCGCCAGTCCCAGCGCGTCCTGCTGGATCTGGTAGACGAGATGGAAGCGTTCGTTCTCCAGGCTGTCGCGCAGCGCGCCCAGCATTTCCGAACGCCAGATCTGTCGCTCCGAGAGATGCGGGCTGAAGACCGCAACCGGCTCGCGCTCGTTCTTTTTCGCCTCGAACAGGGCCCCGTCCGCCTGGGTCAGCAGCTGGGCGACGTGGCGACTGTGCGTGGGCCAGAAGGCGATGCCGGCGCTGGCCGTCATGATCAGGTTGGTGGTCTCGATTTCGAACGAACGGCGCATCATCTCGCGCAGCGCCTCGCTGAGCACCTCGGGGCCGTCTTGTGGTTCGACGTCGCTGGCGAGGATGGCGAACTCGTCCCCGGACAGCCGTGCCACCAGCCAGTCCTCGCGTGCGCTCAGTTCTCGCAGCCGATCGGCGACCTGACGGATCACGCGGTCACCCTCTTCGTGACCGTGGCAATCATTGATGCTGCGGAAGCGGTCGAGGTCCAGTACTGCCACCGCCGCATGGCGATTGTCCCGTCCGAGCTCGTCGAGACGGCGCTGGGCCTCGATCTGGAAGAAGCGGCGGTTGTAGAGGTGGGTGAGTTCGTCGTGGATGGCGAGGTCTTCGTATTCGGCCTGGGCGCGCAACTGGGCGGTGATGTTGCGCGCGATCACGATCATCGCGTGGCGCTTGCCGTCGGCATCGAATACCGGTTGCTTGATGGTCTCGAACACCTCCTCGTCGCCTTCCGGCGAGGTCACCACTTCCGTCTCGCGATGGATCTCGCCCGCCGACCAGGCACGCTGGTCCGACTGCTGGCAGTGGTAGAAGGTGTCGCGGAAGGTCGGCTCGGTCAGCTCGGCCAGGGCATCGTCGTCGCGCCCCCACCAGGGCAGCCCGTCGAGGCGGAACAGGTCGAGCGCGGCCCGGTTCGCGAGCAGCCAGCGCCCCTCGGCGTCCTTGACCACGATCAGGTCGGGGCTGGCATCGACCATCAGGCGCACCAGGCGCTCGGTCTCCGCCAGGGCCGATTCGGCGAGCTTCTCGCCGGTCACGTCCTGAAGCAGGTGCAGTTCGCGCGGGCTGGCCTCGGGGTCGGGGTGCGAGCCGAGATGGAGGTGGCGATAGACCCGGCGGTCCGCGGTGGAGCGGGACAGATGATTGATCAGCCGCGGGCCGCCGTTGCCCTCGAGTCCGTCGATCATGTTCTCGAGCCGGCTGTCCGCGGGTATGGCGCGTGCCGCCTTGTTGATCAGACGCAACCGACCATCGCGATCGCGCCCCACCAGCGGATCGGGCAGGGCCTCGAGCCAATGCGAGATGTCGTGTCGGCGATCCATCATGCCTGATCCGTCATGGCTGGGTACGTCCCCGCAAGTGGCCCCGGTCCGCCGGGGTCCCGCTGCTCGCCGCGGGATCGCGTCGATCGGCCCGGTCGGCCAGGTAGATTCGGTCGCCGATCCGTTTCAGGTCGACGGGTTCGAGCCGCTGGCCCTCGCAGGGGCCGGCAGTACACAGGCCATCGTCGAGACGAAAGTAGGCCTGATGAACATTGCAGCGCAGTTGCCGTTCGCCGTCACGTGTCTCGAGGAAGTCGTGCCGTTGGCGCGACAGCGGCGACCCGTTGTGCGGGCAGACGTTCCGCCACGCGCAGACGCGCTCGCCTTCACGCACCACGATCAGCGGCGCCGGCCCGCCCTGCTCTCGGCCCCTGGGCCACACGCCCAGGGCATCGAGCGGCTCGAGGTCGTCGAGGCGGCACAGCAGATCGGGGTCCGCGGCCGGATCCTTCGGCCCCAGCCCCGCGAGTCCGGTCTGCGCGAGCTTGCGTTCGGCCAGCCTTGCTGCGAACTCAAGCGATTCCTGCGCACCCATCCCGCGTACCCGCGCGTGGATGAACCCGGCGATCAGCGTGTCGCCAGCGGCAATGCTGTCTACCACCGTATCGACCGGTTGCGCCGGAACTTGAACCGGCTCGGTGTCCCCGGGGCGCGACAGCCAGGCTCCCCCACTGCCCCAGCCGAGAACGAGGATCGCCTGCGGCGCCCAGCCCCGGGCCTCGCGGAGGAAGGTCGCCGGCTCGTCGAAGCCGCGACCGCGAGCGAAGGCGGCGGAGAAGAAGATGATGTCCGGAAACGACCAGAGCTGGTCGAGTTCCGGGCGGTCCTTTTCCACCTCCAGCGAGATGGGCTGGTCGGTCACCCGCGACCGGCTCAGTGCCAGCATGGCGGCGGTCTCGTCGCAGGCGCGGGCCTCGAAGTGCAGCCAGTCGTACTCGCTCGGGTCGATGGCCATGAACGCACCCAGGTCGAATTCCGGCAGGTCGCGCCAGTGGACGATGGTGCGGCTGCCGGTGGCGCGGTTGACCGTGATGTAGGAGGTGGGCGCGTGCCCCTCGACCCGGCGGGCGTGACGGGTATCGATGCCGTAGCGATCCATGAGATCGCCGATGCGGCGACCGTCGGCATCCTCGGCCAGCACGCCGGCGAACTCGACCGGGTGGCCGAACTGGCGTAGCACCCGCAGGCTGTTGGCGACGTTACCGCCCAGTTCCACCCGCTGGGACAGGGCGCGCTGTTCGCTGTCCTCGGCCGGGTAGTGATCCAGCTCGTTGATGATGTCCAGCGTGGCGATTCCCACGCCCAGCACGTTTGCCATGAATCGAGAGTGTCCTTTGAACCCTGCTTGAGTTTACGTGTGCCGGCCACGCTTGGGGAGGGTGACCGCTTCGACCTGCCACTCGTCCGCGGTGGCCGTCAGGCGCAGGAAACCGATGCCGCCGAAGGCACGCTGGCGGCCGGCCGCGCCCGGATTGAGCACCCACGGCGTCTGGTCGGTGTCGATCACGCGACGGTGGGTGTGGCCGTAGACGATCGCGCGCGCCTCCGGGTGCCGTTGCCGCAGCCGCTCGTGGCGGGTCCGGGCGGGATTGACCCGGTGGCCATGTTCGACCACGAGCAGGCCGCCGGGCAGTTGCAGGCTGGCCTGCTCGGGGAGGGTCTCGAGCAGTGATTCGGTGCCCTCCGGCCACTGGCCGGGCGTGTCGTTGTTGCCGCGCACGACCACCAGGTGGCCGCTTTTCGGCGCCAACTGGCGCAATTCGCCGGGATCGAGCAGGTCGCCGGCATGGACGATCACGTCCACGTCGGCCAGCAGCGGCAGCAGGGCACGCTCGAGGGTGCCGTGCGTGTCGCTGATCAGGGCGAGCGTGACCCGCTCCTGGTCACCGAGATCCATCCCGGCCCGATGCGCAATCACAGGCTCCCTCCCCTGACGCTTGGCCTGAAGCTTGGCCAGATCCCGGGGCTGCTGCCTGGCGGGCCCGCTGACGTCGCCAGTAGGCGTGAATCGTGACGGCCGCGAGCACGATCAGCGAGGCCAGCCCGATCCCGTTCGCCTCCATGACGTGGCCGTCGGCCGCCCTGCTCGGCAGGCTCCAGTCGAACACCTGCCACAACACGTCGAGAATGATCCCGGCGATCAGCGCGCAGGCGATCACGGTGGCCAGATACAGCGCGATCAGGCGGTTGCCGAAATGCTTTCTCAGGATGCCGAGCGTACCGATGTTCGTGGCCGGCCCGGCGAGCAGGAACACCAGCGCCGCGCCCGGCGACATGCCCGCCACCAGCAGGCCGGCGGCAATCGGCGTCGAGGCGGTCGCGCAGACGTACATCGGGATGCCGATCACCGCCATCAGCAGGTAGCTGCCCACCAGCCCCCAGGCGTTGTCGAAAAAGCCGTCCGGGATCAGCACCACCGCGGTGGCCGCCACGGCCAGGCCGAAGAGCATCCACGGCATGATGTCGAGCAGCACCTGGCCGAAGGCGTAGGAAAAGCCGCCGGCGAGACGCTTGCGGGCGCCCGGCGATGCGCCGGCCACCGGCGTCGCCTGGTTGCCGCAGCAGGCACCGGTCGTCGGCGACTCGTTATCTTCGCAGCGGCCGGTGACCGACGGGGTCGACTCGCAGCAACTGGCGGCGGTCGGGTTGCTCTCCCCGCCGCAGCAACCTCCCTGGGCGACTGCCGTCCGGGCGGGCTCCGGGCCGGCGAACCGGCCGCCGATCAGGCCGGTGACGATCGCGCCAATGATGGCCGCGACCGGACGGGCGATGGCGTAGACCGGCCCGAGCATGCCGTAGCTGACGCTGATCGAGTCGGGGCCGGTCTCCGGCGTGGCGACCAGGAAGGCCATCGACGGTCCGCGCCCGGCGCCGGCATCCTTCAGCCCCAGCACCGCCGGCACCACGCCGCAGGAACACAGCGGCAACGGGGCGCCGATGAACGCGGCGCGGACGATCGCGCCGGTCGATTCGCCCGAGAGGTATCTGGCGATCGCCAGCCGGTCGGAGAATGCCTTGATCAGCGCGGCGATCACCAGGCCCAGAAGAAGCCAGGGCGCCGCTTCCAGCGTCAGGAACCACAGCTCGTTGAGCCATTGCGTCATCACGGACCTCCCGGGGAATCGCTAGGGGAACCGCTACACGTTTCGATAGCGTCGATGGGTCCTCAGTGTCGCACAGATGCGACTCGGGCCTCAGGCGTCGTCGAGCGTCTCGCGCACGGAACGCCACGCCCGGCGGCTGATGGCCAGTGGCGCGTCGAGGTGGTGGACGCGGCACTGGTGCTGGCCCTCGTGGTGGCTGACCGAGTGGATCTGGGCGGGGTTGACCAGGCTGTGCCGGTGCAGGCGCAGCAACTGGCCGTCGAAGCGCTCTTCCAGTTCGGTGAGGCTCGGCTCGATCCACGCCTCGCGGCGCCGACCATCGGCCGGGTCGAGCAGGTAGAGGTGGGTGGCCTTGTCCTCGGCGATCGCCGCGATCAGGTGTTCGAGGCCCAGCCGCAGTTCCTCGCGCCCCAGCCGTACCGTCAGAGTGGGCCGCCGGGCCTGCTGGCAGCGGTTGCGCTGGCCGGCACGCTCGATCGCCGCGCGCAGGGCCTCCGGTTCGATCGGCTTCAACAGGTAGCCGGCCGGGGCGGTTTCACTGGCGGACAGCGCGCGGTCGGCGTGTGCCGTGGTGAATATGATCGCCGGTGGCAACTCCGCCTCGCGCAAGCGATGGGCAAGCTCGATGCCGTCCTCGCCGGGCATTTCGATGTCGAGAAACACCAGGTCCGGCACCTGGCGCATGGCCTCGCGTGCCTGGTCGGCGTTGCCGGCCTCGGCGACCACCTCGATGCCGCCCTGCCGGGCGAGCAGGCGGCGCAGCCGGTCACGGGCGAGCGGCTCGTCATCGACGATCAGGGCGCGCCTCATTCCGTCGCCCCGCGGTTCGATCGTGGAACGACCAGCTTGACGCGAAAGCGCCCCTCGACCGGCCCGGCGCGCAGCGAGGCGGCCTCGCCGAACATCAGGTCGAGTCGGTCACGGATGTTCGCCAGGGCCATGCCGTTGCCCTGCCGGTCGGGGCCGGGCACCAGGTCGTTCTCGATCACGAGACTGATCGAGCGGCTGCCTATCTGGCACTCGACCCGGATGGGGCCGGGGTCGGGCTGGCGTTCGACGCTGTGGCGGACCGCGTTCTCGACCAGCGGCTGGAGGGTGAGTATGGGCAGGTCGAGCGGTGGCAGCGGATCGGGCAGTTGCCAGTCGACGATCAGACGATCGCCCAGCCGCCAGTATTCGAGATCGAGATAGCGGCGCGCGAGCTCGACTTCCTCGGCTAGCGTGCTGGTGGACTCGCTTGCCAGCGCGGCACGGAACACGCGGGCCAGATCCATGACCGCCTGCTCGGCGGCCTCGGGGCGGTCATGCACCAGTTCGGCGACCGTGTTCAGGCTGTTGAACAGGAAGTGCGGCCGGATACGGGCATGGAGTGCGGACAGGTGCGCCTCGGCGGCGGCGTTGATCTGGCGGGCGTTGCCCAGGTGCAGCGAGAACACCCAGATACCGATCAGCCCCACCAGCAGGGCGATGGCGAGGTTGTGCAGCAGGAACTCGCCGGCGGTCTCCTGCGGCTGCCAGCCGATCGACTGCAGCGCGCCGAAGGCGACCGTGCTGGTCACGGCGGTGACGGTCAGCAGCAGCGCCACGATGATCGCCAGCAGGGCTGCCAGCGGCAGGCGGTCCAGCCAGCGGCGCGTCGCGCAGAGCAGCGCCACGGTCACCAGCGCGATCCAGGTCACCAGCCACAGCGTCGTGCCGAAGCGCGCCCAGCGTTCCGGGCCCGCCCCCGGCACCAGGGTCAGCAGCAGCGAGAGTGCCGCGCCCATCGCCAGGGTGATCAGGATCACGCGCGCGGTGCAGAAGGCCGGCAGCGCGGCGGGCAGCAGTGCGCGGTCGCGGGCGGCTTGCGTGGCAGGCGGGTTGGCGGGCTTGGATGGCAAGCGGGCGACTCCTTTCGCGTCGATGCGCGTGTGACGTCTATCTTGCCTCAAGGGTAGGCCGGAATCGAAGCGTCACTCCGGTGGCGCGCGATGGCTGCGATATACTCGCGCCATTCCGAAGGCGGCCCGCTGCGGCCGATTCGACGCGAAACCGCATTTCCCGAGGACCACCATGACCGATCGCGACGACAAGCCAGCCGCCAAGCTCTGGGGCGGCCGTTTCTCCGAGCCCACCGATGCCTTCGTCGAGGCCTTCACCGCCTCGATCGGCTTCGACCAGCGCCTCTACGACGAAGACATCACCGGCTCGATCGCCCATGCCCGCATGCTGGCGCGCGTCGGCGTGATCACCGAGGACGAGGCGAAAAAGATCGTTCGGGGTCTCGAGGACATCCGCGGTGACATCGAGCGCGGCGATCTCGCCTGGTCGGTGGAGCTCGAGGACGTCCACATGAACATCGAGGCGCGCCTGATCGATCGCATCGGGGATGTGGGCAAGAAGCTGCACACCGGCCGTTCGCGCAACGACCAGGTCGCCACCGACATCCGGCTGTTCATGCGCCGCGCCGTCGATGCCATCATCGAGGAGGCCAACCGCCTGCGCCGCGGGCTGATCGACCTGGCCGAGGCCGAGGCCGACACCGTCATGCCCGGCTTCACTCACCTGCAGGTCGCCCAGCCGGTCAGCTTCGGCCACCACCTGCTTGCCTGGCACGACATGCTCGAGCGCGACGTCGAGCGCCTGATCGACACCCGCAAGCGCATCAACATCATGCCGCTGGGCTCGGCGGCACTCGCCGGCACCTCCTACCCGCTCGACCGCGACTGGGTGGCGAAAGAGCTGGGCTTCGACGGCATCAGCGAGAACTCGCTGGATGCGGTCTCCGATCGCGACTTCCAGATCGAATTCCTGTCGGCGGCCTCCATCCTGATGATGCACCTGTCGCGCATGAGCGAGGAGCTGGTGCTCTGGACCTCGGCGCAGTTCAACTTCATCGAGCTGCCCGACCGCTTCTGCACCGGCAGCTCGATCATGCCGCAGAAGAAGAACCCCGACGTGCCCGAGCTGGTGCGCGGCAAGACCGGCCGCGTCTACGGCAGCCTGTTCTCCCTGCTCACCCTGATGAAGAGCCAGCCGCTGGCCTACAACAAGGACAACCAGGAGGACAAGGAGCCGGTCTTCGACGCCGTCGACACCCTGATGGGCTCGCTGCGGGCGTTCGCCGACATGATCCCGGCCATCGAGCCCAACCGCGAACGGATGCGCGAGGCCGCCCGCCAGGGCTTCTCCACCGCCACGGATCTCGCCGACTACCTCGTCCGCCGCGG
>NZ_JBKHFB010000004.1:0-53705 GCF_046540515.1 Guyparkeria sp. | reverse complement strand
CCATGCGGCCAGAAGCTGCTGATAATGGGTTGCCCCCTGGCGGCGCGCGCGTCGTTGAGCGGCTGGGGGTACAGCCACATCTGCAGCTCGGTCAGCCATTGGCGCAGCACCGGGTCGCTGCGCTCCTCGTCGATGAACACGCCGGCATTGCGATTGAGCAGGCAGGCGAGCGGCGCACCCGCCCGATGGAAGGCCGCGCTCGCCGGGCCGACGCCGTCCACGCGGGATTCGGCCAGCAGATAGGTCTGGCGGCCGATGCGGACGGCCTGCATGCCATCCGCCGCGAGCCAGGGGTTGATCCCCTCGAGCAGGCCAACGAGTTCCTCTTCGCTCAGGGCGAGAAAGCGCGGACCAAAGGTGATGGCGTGATCGGTCTCGGGCTTCAAGTGAACCGGGTCGAGACACAGCAGGCGCGCAAAGCCCTGCCGGCGCCAGTCGGCGACCTGCACGGCAAAGCCATCACGCGTCCCACCGGCCAATCGCCAGTCCCCGAGGGCACGGGAGAGCGCATTGACCGGAGGCGGCGTGGCGTCACTCACGGTAGCCAAGGCGGCCACGGCGAGCGCGTCCGGGTCGTCGCAGACCACCTCGTTTTCGACTTCGCCGGCGCTGGGGCCGGGCTCGAAGCGACCGTCGAGGCATCGAGCCAGTGGATGGTCGGGCGACTCGCCGCCACCGGCCGGCTCCTGCGGCCAGGTCCAGACGGGATGCGAGAAACCGCTTTGCTCGTCGGCGGCGGCATCGAGCGGCTCCAGGCCGAGGATGCCCAGTTGCAGGTCGACGTCCTGGCGCGTCACGCCTCGTCTCCCGGCAGGGCGTTGTCGAGACACAACAGGCGTCGGCCGCGTGCGTTGTGGCGGATGGAGAGCATGGCAGCGTACTCGGTCTCGACCTTGGCGATCGCGGCCATCGGCGCACCCAGCACCCAGGCGCAGGCGGCGCGCATGACGATCGCGTGCGAGAGTACCAGCACGGACTGGCCGGCGTGGTTTCGCTCCAGGCGCTCGAGCCCGCGCGTGACGCGCTCGAAGAAGTCGCCCATCGGTTCGCTGCCCGGCGGGCGGCCGTCGACCGGGTCGGCGAGAAAGGCCGCGTGCTGTTCGGGATAGCGCTCGGGGATCTCGGCGTGGCGCAGGCCCTCCCAGGGACCGAAGCCGATCTCGCGCAGGTCCGGGTCGACTACCAGTTCAAGACCGCGACGCTCGGCCACCGAGGCGGCAAACGCCCGGCAGCGGCGCATCGGCGAGGTGGCGATCACGTCCCAGTCGGCCTGATCGCGCGCCTCGAGCATTTCCAGGCGCCGCTCGAGCTGCTGCCAGCCGAGCTCGCTCAGCGGGTCGTCGACGGCATCGCCGCGAAAACGGCGGCCGCCGACGGGCTCACCGTGACGAATCAGGTCGAGTCGGGTGGTCTGGGCGGTCATGGACGCTCGCGGTTCGAATTCGAGGCGGGATTCTATCAGTCACGCCAGGGGAACTCTGCACGAATGCCATACCGCTCTGCACGCTCTGAGCCGGGTGAATGCAAGGCGCTGTCCTCCGCCAGGACTTTGCGACGAAGGGTGAGCGACGGCGAGGACTGCCGCCAGAAAAGGCGGTTAGCGGGCGATCGTCATTTCTTGCCGAACACGAGCAGGACCAACCCGACCACGGTGCTTACGCCGCCGGCAATCCAGTAAAGCATCGTCTCGTCCGTGAACTCCCCGGTAACCGCCTCGGCAACCTGGTCATCGAGACCCTGCGAGGCCTGGTAGCCGAAAAAGAGCAGGATGAGGCCCAGCACCAGCAGTGCCAGACCGATGATTTGCTGCGTCTTCATGATTACTCCTCCTGGAGCGGAAAGCCGCTTCAAGTGTAGGCGTTCGCTCCAGCTTGCGCCCGGGCGTCCGGGCTGCAGCCGCGGTGTGTGCGTGCACGAACCGACCGTAGCAGGCACAGGAAACGGTGTTCGATCACGGCACCCAGCCGATCATGGTGAGCACCGCCACCAGCGCCATCCCGAACAGCAGGGCCCGCCACACAATGGCGTGGGCGGCCCGGTACCAGGTGCGCTGGTCGGCCAGGCAGGCGTTCTCGTCGAGACATTCGTCGGCGCGCTCGATGTCGATGACCGCGTGTCCGACTCGCGCGATCAGGCCGATCGAACCGGCCTCCCAGGTATCCAACGCACCGTGTTCCCAACCCTGGGATGCATCGCCACGCCAGGCGTTCAATCCACGCTGGAACGAGCCGGCCAGCAGCATCAGCACGGTGAACACGGGGGCGGCGGGCAGGACCAGCAGGGCATGGGCCTTTCGCTGCCAGCGACGCACCCACCCCGAGTCGTCTGTCTCGTCGGCGTCGCCCACCGGTTCCTGTGCCAGCCATTCGGTCAGGCGGTAGAACAGTGCCCCGGCCGGCCCGAGCAGCACGAACCAGAACAGCACCAGGAACCATTCGCTGAAGGCGAGCACGATGATGCGCTCGCCCGTCTGGCGGGTGGTCGCGGTGGCCGGGTCCACCGGCGTGCCGTCGAACAGCACGCGGCGTGCCGCCTCGACGGTCTCCTGATCGTCTTGCCCGGCGGCATCCAGCAACTGGCGGTTGATCTCCGAGGTGTTGCGCGGCGTGATCACCAGCAGCAGCACGAGCAGCGACACGACCCAGCCGATCCAGCCGTTACCGCCGGCCCCCAGCCAGGCCAGCAGCACCACGGGCAGTAGCAGCCAGACGAGCAACCGGGCGGTCGTGTCGCCGATCATGCCGGCGAGCGTATCGAACACCTCCACCGTAGCGCGGTGCGGCCAGCGCTCCGACCGCCATCGCTGGAAGAACTCCAGGAAGCGATCGATGGCGACGACGAGGATCAGGACCAGGAGTTTCATCGCGCGGTTGTCCTCAGGGGTGGCGGGAATGGAATGACGTCATGCCGTGGCCAGCCCCTCGGGCAGCCGGGAGGCCAGGTGCCCCCAGTCGAAGGCCGGGCCGGGATCGGTCTTTCGCCCGGGGGCGATGTCGCTGTGACCGCGCACCGCATGCACGCTCGGATACGCACGCTTGATCGCCGCGAGCACCCGGGCGAGCGTCTCGTACTGGACGGAGGTGTAGGGCTCGGTGTCCGTGCCCTCCAGCTCGATGCCGATGGCAAAGTCGTTGCAACGCGTGCGTTCGCCGAAGCGCGATTCGCCGGCATGCCAGGCGCGCCGATCGAAGGGCACGAACTGCGTCACCGAGCCATCACGGTAGATCACCACGTGGGCGGAGACACGCAGGTCGCGGATCTCCGCGAAATACGGGTGTTCGCCGGGGTCGAGCCGGTTGGTGAAAAAGCGCTCGATCGCCGTGCCGCCGTATTCGCCCGGCGGCAGGGAGATGCCGTGGATCACGACCAGCTCGATGCGCTCCTCGCGCGGGCGAGCATCGCAATTCGGCGAGGCGACGTAGCGCACGCTGTCGAGACGCTGGGTGGCAGGATCGATGTTCACGCAGTCGAGCCCTCGGACCATTTGAGACCGGCTACGGGCCAGTGTGCCGGCGACCAGCCATCGGCGGCCGGTACGCTCCATTCCTTGCCACCAAGATGCGCGCACAATCCCCGTAACGCCACATCGACCGCCGCCTCGCGGATCGCCCCGCGGTCACCGGGAAACCGAAACCGGGTGGCAAGGTCATGGATGCCGGCCTGAGGCGTCTCCCGCCCCGCGGACGGCCGCACCGCCCAGCCGATCCAGACCGTGCCGACCGGCTTGGCCTCGCTGCCGCCGCCCGGCCCGGCCACCCCGCTGATGGCGACCGCGTAGTCGACCGACGCGCGTTCGAGCGCCCCTCGTGCCATCGCCGTGACCACCTCGCCGGAAACCGCGCCCACCTCGGTGAACAACGCCGCCGGCACACCGAGGTCGCGCTGCTTGGCCCGGTTGCTGTAGGTGACCCAGCCGCCCTCGAACCACGCCGAGCTGCCGGCCAGCGCGGTGAGATTGGCGGCCAGCAGCCCGCCGGTGCAGGACTCGGCGACGGCCAGGCGCAGGCCGCGCGCGGCCAGTGCCTCGCCCAGGCAACGGATGCGCGCAGCGCGATCGAGGTCGTGATCGTCCATGGCATCCAGCCCGTGCCAGTCGGGTGGGTGTTGCGCCTCGTCGGGTTGAGTCATCCGGTTCCTCCGCCCCTCGTGTTACCCGTTCCGTGGCCGGGTTTTCGTTACAATGCCGCGCATGACGAAAACGACATCGCCCCGCCCCGCCCCGTCGTCGCAGACGGCCGGAGAGACGGACGACCTCAGCGCGCATACGCCCATGATGCAGCAGTTTCTCCGGATCAAACAAGACTATCCGGACGTCCTGCTGTTCTACCGTATGGGCGACTTCTACGAGCTGTTCTTCGAGGACGCGCGGCACGCGGCGAGGCTGCTCGACCTCACCCTGACACAGCGCGGCAACTCGGCCGGCGAGCCCATCCCGATGGCCGGGGTGCCGGTGCATGCCTACGAATCCTACCTCGCACGCCTCCTGAAGGCCGGCGAGTCGGTCGCCATCTGCGAGCAGGTAGGCGACGTGCAGGCCAAGGGGCCGATGAAGCGCGAGGTGGTCAAGGTGGTCACCCCGGGCACCGTCACCGACGAGGCCCTGCTCGAGCAGCGCCAGGCGCATCGGCTGGTGGCGGTCTCGCGCACCCGCGCCCGGGGCCGCGAACGCCTGGGACTGGCGCACCTGGATCTCTCCAGCGGCCGCTTCGCCATCATGGCCCCTGCTGGCCCCGACGAGCTGGCCACCGAGCTCGCCCGCGTCGACCCGCGCGAGCTGCTGCTGCCCGAGGGGCTGTCCATCGAGGCGCTGACCGACGGGCTGTTCCGCGCCGAGGGAATCAGCCGCGAACGCCCGGTGTGGCACTTCTCGAGCGACACGGCCAGCGAGACGCTGTGCGCGCAGTTCGGCACCCGCGATCTCGCCGGCTTCGGCATCCACGCGGACAACCGCCAGGCACTCGATGCCGCCCTCGGCGCGGCCGGCGCGCTTTGGCAATACGTCAACGACACGCAGAAGACGCATCTGGGCCACATCGACGGGCTGGCCGTGGAGCAGACCAGTGATGCCCTTCTGCTCGACGTGCACACCCGCCGTCACCTGGAACTGTTCGAGGACAGCCAGGGACGGCCGGACGGGGCCTTGATCGGACTGCTGGACCGCACCGCCACGGGCATGGGCGCCCGTCGCCTGCGCGAGTGGCTGGCCCGCCCGCTGCGCGATCACGAACGGCTTTCCGCCCGGCACCAGGCGATCGGGGAATTGCGCGAGCGCGCGTTGCCCGCGGCACTCTTCGAGGCCCTGCGCCAGGTCAACGACATCGAGCGGATCACCACCCGCATCGTGCTGCGCACCGCCCGCCCACGCGATCTGGCCGCCCTGCGCGACTCGTTGCACCAGTTGCCCTCGTTGACCGCGACGCTCGCCGGCTGCGAGCAGCCGCTGCTGGCCGAGCTGGTCGACGAGCTGGCCGACCTGCCGGAGGTGCGCGAACTGCTGGATGCGGCCATCGCCGAGAAGCCCTCGGTCTGGCTGCGCGACGGTGGCGTGATCGCAAGCGGCTTCGACGCGGAGCTCGACCGCCTGCGCGGGCTGTCCGAACGCGCCGACACCACGCTCACCGCCATGGAGGAGGACGCGCGCCGCCAGTCGGGAATCGAGAACCTGAAACTCGCCTACAACCGGGTGCACGGCTACTACTTCGAGGTACCGCGCAGCCAGTCGGCGCGCATGCCCGAGAGTTTCACCCGTCGCCAGACGCTCAAGTCCGTCGAGCGCTACACCAACGACACCCTGAAGACCTTCGAGCAGGAGGTCCTCACGGCCCGCGACAAGTCGCTCGCCCGCGAGCGCGAGTGCTTCGAGGCCCTGCTGGTCACCCTGGCCGGCCACCAGGGCGAACTGCGCCGACGGGCCAACGCCCTGGCGGACCTGGACACGCTGGCCGCGCTCGCCGACGTGGCCGAACACCACGGCTGGAGCGCGCCGCGGTTTCGCCGCGCGCTGGGCGTGGACATCCGCCAGGGGCGCCACCCGGTGGTCGAGGCCAGCAGCGAGGCGGTGTTCGTGCCCAACGACGCCGAGCTGGCGCCCGACCGGCGCATGCTCCTGATCACCGGCCCGAACATGGGCGGCAAGTCCACCTACATGCGCCAGACCGCGCTGATCGTGCTGCTGGCCCACGCCGGGGCGCACGTGCCGGCCGAGGAGGTCGAGATCGGCCCGATCGACCGGATCTTCACCCGCATCGGCGCCTCGGACGACCTGGCCTCGGGGCGCTCGACCTTCATGGTGGAGATGACCGAGACCGCCGAGATCCTCCACCACGCCACCGAGCGCTCGCTGGTGCTGATCGACGAGATCGGCCGCGGCACCTCGACCTTCGACGGCCTGGCGCTCGCCTGGGCGGTCGCCGAGCACCTGCTGCAGAAGAACCGGGCGATGACGCTGTTCGCCACCCACTACTTCGAGCTGACCACGCTGGCCGAGCAGTTCGAGGCGCTGGTGAACGTGCACCTCGAGGCGATCACGCACAACGGCGAGCTGGTGTTCCTGCACGGGGTCAAGGAGGGCCCGGCCAACCAGAGCTACGGCATCGACGTGGCCCGGCTGGCCGGCCTGCCCCGCCCCACCATTGGTCGGGCACGCCGGCTGCTGGAGAAGCTCGAGTGGCAGTCGCACGCCGGCGGCGAGGCGCCGCAGATGGACCTGTTCGCCGCCGAACCGGTCGCCGAACCCGTCGAGCCCGACCCCGACCCGTTGCTCGAGGCGATCGACGCGCTCGACCCAGACGAGATCAGCCCGCGGCAGGCGCTGGAGCTATTGTACGAGTGGAAGGCGCGGCGTCAGGAGTAAGGGTCACGACCATCAACGCCGGTAGACATGCCGGCGATGTCCAACCTTGACTACGGTCACCACGAGTTCGTCATCGACGATCTCGTACAGAATCCGGTAATTGCCCTGTCGGACGCGGTACCGCTCCTGTCCGGAGAGCTTCTCGCTTCCGACCGGACGAGGGTCGTCCGCCAATGCCTCGATCCGCTTGAGAATCCGCCGCACATCGCGCACGGGTATCGGGCGAAGGTCCCGCCTGACGGATTTTCGGAATCGCAGCCTAAAGCTTGCCATCGGCCTTCAGTTCATCGAGCAGTGCCTCGTAGCTGATCGTCGGCTCGGCCACCCTCTCCTCGAACGTCGCCAGGTCTTCCTGGTCTTCGGCCAACGCCGCACGCACCGCTTCGTTCACGATCTCGGAAATCGAGCGCTGTGACTGCGCCGCCTTCATGCGCAGGGCACGATGCAGGCTCTCGTCAAAGTAGATCGTGGATCGTCGGGTTTCCGTGGTCATGGCAAACGCCTCCGTTGAGCATGTCTGATATGGAACATAGCATCAAGACGTTATGACGTCACGGTGTCTTCAAGCCGTCCTTGCCGTCACCAACACCCGAGATGAACATCACGTATCCACCCTCCCGGCATGCACGGGCCGGTATAATGCCGGGATGGATATCGAGCATGCCGATCGCCCACTCGTCTCGCTGACCGTCGCCGGCATCGCCCGCCGGGGCCATGAATACCTGCTCGTCGAGGAGCACATCCGCGGCCAGCGGTTCCTCAACCAGCCGGCCGGGCACGTCGAGCCGGGCGAGACCCTGCTCGAGGCGGTGATCCGCGAGGTGCGCGAGGAGACCCGCTATGCCTTCGAGCCGACCGAACTGCTGGGCGTCTACCATGACAACCCGCGTGAAGGACGTCGGGTGCTGCGCGTGGCGATCATCGGCGAGATCGGCGACGACACGGACGACCACCCCCTGGACGACGGCATCCTCGCCGCGCACTTCATGAGCCGCGAGGCGCTCGAACGCACCGAGATCCCGCATCGATCGCCGTTCGTCACCGCCGCCATCCGCGACTTCGAACAGGGGAATCGCTATCCCCTCGACCTGCTGCACTCGATCCGATGACCGAAACCTCTCTGGACGATCCGATCCCCCCTGCCCCAAAGGACGCCCCCCGCATCATGGTGGGCCTGTCCGGCGGGGTGGACTCCTCGGTGGCCGCCCTGTTGCTCAAGGAGGCGGGCTATCGCGTCGAGGGCCTGTTCATGAAGAACTGGGAAGGCGACGACGATGACGAGTACTGCGCGGCCAAGGACGACATGCTCGATGCCATGGCCGTGGCCGACAAACTCGGCATCGAGTTTCATTACGTCAACTTCGCCGGCGAGTACTGGGACCGGGTGTTCGAGCATTTCCTGCACGAATACCGGGCCGGCCGGACACCCAATCCCGACATCCTCTGCAACCGCGAGATCAAGTTCCGCGCGTTTCTCGATCACGCCCGCTCGCTGGGCGCGGATGCCATCGCGACCGGCCACTACGCCCGACGGATCGACGATGCCGACGGCGTGCACCTGGCGCGTGGCGTGGATGCGAACAAGGACCAGAGCTACTTCCTGCACGCACTCTCCCGAGAACAGGTCGGGGCGGCGTACTTCCCGCTGGGCGAGCTGGAAAAACCGCGCGTGCGTGAAATCGCCGCCGCCCATGGGCTGATCACCGCGGAGAAAAAGGATTCGACCGGCATCTGTTTCATCGGCGAACGACGCTTCGCCGATTTCCTCAGGACCTACCTGCCGGCGCAGCCCGGCCCGATCGAGACCCTCGAGGGCGAGCGTCTCGGCACCCACCAGGGGCTGATGTACCACACCATCGGCCAGCGCCAGGGGTTAGGGATAGGCGGGACCAAGGCCCACGGCGAGGCGCCCTGGTACGTGGCCGGCAAGGACCTCGCAAGCAACACGCTGCTGGTGGTACAGGGCAAGAACCACCCGGCCCTGTTCGCCGACCGGCTCGAGGCCGAGCAAGTCCACTGGATCGAACCGCCACCGGCCGACCGGCCGCTGACGGCCAAGATCCGCTATCGTCAACCGGACCAGGCGGTGCGCATCGAGCAGGACGGCGACCGATTGTTCGCCACCTTCGAGGCCCCGCAACGCGCCATCACCCCCGGGCAGTCGATCGTGTTCTACGATGGGGCCATCTGTCTGGGAGGCGCGGTCATCACCCGCGCGCTGCCCCGGGCCTGAGACTGACCACCACTCATCACCACAGCGGCTTCGATTGCATGGCACGAGATACCGACGACCAACTGATCGCCATGGCCGGCATGACCCAGGCCTTGCAACTGATCCAGACACTCGCCTGGGAGGGGCGTGTCGCCGACCAGTCGGCGCTCGAGGCGAGCATCGGTTCGCTGTTCGCCTTCGACGCGCCGGACACGGCCAGCATCTACGGCGACCTGCCCGGGGTGCGCTTCGGCATGAAACGCCTGACCGAGCTGCTTGCCGGCAAGTCGCGCGAACCGAGGGACCTGGAACTGACCCGCTACGTGGTCACCCTGTTCGCGGTCACCAAGGCCTTCCGTCGCGATGACGAGATGGCGGCAAAGCTGTTCTCCCGCCTCGAGGAGCTCAAGCCCGCCTTCGACCAGCACGGCGCCGACAGCGGCCTGATGGCCGACCTGAACAACCTCTACCGCAGTACCTTGAGCAACCTGCCGCAGAAGTTCGTGATCAACGGCGAGAAGCACCATCTCGAGGACATGGCGATATCGTCAACGGTCCGCGCCCTGCTGCTCGCCGGGGTGCGCGCCACCATTCTCTTCGACCAGGTGGGCGGGCGGCGCTGGCGTCTGCTGTTCCAGCGCGGCAAGTATCTGGCCCGCGCCGAGGAGATGGCCCGACGCCTCTGAACCGCCCGCCCTTCCCACAGGATCGCCCCATGCCCCAGCAGTTGCTCCGGACACTTGTCGAACGCCATGCGGACGATCCCGTCGCCACGCTGGTCGCCATCATCGACTGGCTGCGTCCCGGCCCGGCGGAGGATGCCGCGGCGGCCATCGAGCGCATCGAGCGACTGCAGGCCGCTCTCGAGGCCGACCCCGGCGCGCAGCAGGCCCTGCACGAGCGCCTGGGGGAATGGCTCGACCAGGCACGCTTCTTCCAGATCCTGGCGGGACTGGGCCTGTTCTCCCGGCGCGGCTTTCTGCGCGAGCTGGGCCAACGTATCTACGAGCGCCTGAACCCCTCCCCTGCCGACCCGATGAACGCGCGAGACGTGTTCTACCTCGCCTTCCACGAGGCCGACGATCCCGACTGGGTGGCGCAGGTGCCGCCGGCCTGCTGGGAACGACTGATGCGCACGCTCTGGCCGTGGGAGCCTGACGAGGCCGGGCAGAGAGGCAGGGACCGCCTGACCCGCGAGGCACTCTACGCCCTGGAGATGCTGGCCATCTGGATCGCCGCCGAGGAATTCGAGCCCGACATCCTGCGCCTCGACCCAAACATGGCCACCCGCGATTCCAGCTTCATCGCCCTGCAGCGAGAGGTCGGCGCCTACGTGCGCGACTACATCGGCTGGCTGGAGGGCAAGCTCGAGGACTTCTACGACGACGCCCACATCCGCGTGCTGCTCGAGCAGTGCCGTGAGGAGGTCGAGCGCCTGCGCCGGCGCGCGGTCACGCGAGGTACCAGCATCTCGCTGACGCATTTGCTCGAACGGCTCGGCCAGACCATCGCCCGGATCGAACGCCTGCTCGACATCCTCGATCCCAAGGCCTGCGATCAGTGCAGCGACCGCGCCACCGCCCTGTTCACCGAGCTGGTCGAAGCCAGTTCAGAACGCCACGGCATCCGCCCGCTGATCCGCCGCAGCATGCGTCAACTGGCGCGCAGCGTCACCGAGAACGCCGGTGACAAGGGCGAACACTACATCGCCGCCGACCGCCCCGCCTATTTCCGAATGCTGGCTTCCGGACTGGCCGGGGGGCTGGTCATCGCCGTGATGGCCCTGATCAAGATCCACATCCTGGAAAGCGGCTTCGCGCGCCTGCCCGAAACCGTGCTGGTCAGTCTCAATTACGGGCTGGGTTTCGTCCTTATCCACATCCTGCACGGTACGGTGGCCACCAAGCAGCCGGCCATGACGGCGGCGAGCATCGCCGGACAGGTCGAGCTGGGCGAACGTGGCCGGGCGAATCCCCGCAAGCTCGCCGACCTGCTGCTGCGCGTCGGGCGTACCCAGTTCGTCGCCATCGCCGGCAACGTCATCGCCGCCCTGTCGCTCGCCTTCGTGATCGCCTGGTGGTGGCAGCAACAGGCCGGCACCGCACTGATCAGCCCCGAGCGGGCCGACTACATCCTCGAGGGCATCAACCCCGTGACCGGGCTGGCGCTGTTCTACGCCGCCATTGCCGGCGTCTGGCTGTTCCTCTCGGGGCTGATCGCGGGCTTCTTCGACAATCGCGCCGCCTACCTGGGCCTCGAGGCGCGCCTGCGCGAACACCCGCTGCTGCGACGGTTGCTGCCGGAAAGGGCGCGCCATCGTCTGGCCGCCTACATCGATGGTCATTACGGTGCCCTGATCAGCAACTTCGCCTTCGGCATCATGCTCGGCTCGACCGGTTACGTGGGCTACCTGCTCGGTCTGCCGCTCGACATCCGCCACGTGGCGTTCTCCTCGGCGGACCTGGGCTACGCCATGTCTCACGAATTCGCCGGCCCGCTGATGTTCGCCCTGTTGCTGGGATTCGTGCTGCTGATCGGCGCGGTCAACCTGACGGTGAGCTTCGCCCTGGCCCTCAACGTCGCCCTGCGGGCGCGCGGAACGCGTATCTCGCGTCCGCTCAACCTGTTGCGGGCCTACTGGCACCTCGTCCGTCAGCGCCCGTCCAGCCTGGTCTATCCACCGGCCGCTGACGGTGACACATCGACGGAGGACGCGCCCGACGACAGCGCACCTGGGACGCCATCTCGCGACGAGCCCGGCAACCACGGCGATCGATGACAGGGCGTCGCCGAACGGCCCGGCAGGGATTACCCCACCCATGGAGCAACGCTGGCGAGCGATCCCACTGCCGGCAGAGCCAGCGCGCCACACCGGCCACGAGTACGAAAAACCGCCAGTGAGCCTTGCTCGACTGGCGGTCTTTTCCGGCGCTTTCCTGGCGAGGCCCGGAGACCCGGGGCGACGATCAGGCCTGCAGGTACTTGCGCAACTGGTACTGCCAGATGAAGCCGATTACCGAGAATACCGCGAAGATCGACGCGCTCACGGCCCAGAACTCCCAGCCCTTGGGCTCGATGCCGCCGATCGAGTATTCGAGGTAGAGGCCGATGCCGATGCCGATCACGAAATACACCAGCCACTCGACGATACGCCACCAGAAGGACTTCTGCCGTCCCGGCGGCGCGACCGGGATCACCAGGAACAGGCGCTGATTGAGAAACGGCAGGTTCGCCAGTACGAACAGGCCGATCAGGTAACTCGCGATAATCCAGTCGGCGATCATGAAGGTCTCGTCTTGAAGGCTTGGTGAGCGTATTGGCCCCGGGGAGTTCCCCCTAGAGGCCGAAGGCGCCGGCGCTCAGCGCGGTCAGGCCGGTCGGGTACAGGCCGAAGACCAGCATCGACGCACCGCTGAGGATCAGCACGCCGCGCACGTTGGCATCGGCCTGGATGGGGCTGGTGTCCTCCGGCTGGTCGAAATAGACCATCTTGACGGCGCGCAGGTAGTAGAAGGCGCCGATGACCGCGGTGACCACGGCAAAGGTCGCCAGCCACCACAGCCCGACCCCTACGACAGCCTGCAGCACCGCAAGTTTCGCCCAGAAGCCGAAGGTGAACGGAATGCCGGCCATGGAGAACATGAGAAGCAGGAAGACGAACGCCATCACCGGGCTGCGATCGTTCAGCCCCTTGAGGTCGTCGAGACTCTCGGCCTCGAAGCCCTGGCGCGCCAGCAGCAGGATGATGCCGAAGCCGCCGACGGTCATCGCGGCGTACGCGATGGTGTAGAACAGCGCCGCGGCGTAGCCCTCGTTGGTGCCGGCCAGCACGCCCAGCAGGATGAAGCCGACGTGACCGATGGTCGAGTAGGTCAGCATCCGCTTGAAGCTGGTCTGGGCGATCGCGACCACGTTGCCGATCGCCATCGACAGCATCGCCACGACGATCAGCATCGGCTGCCAGTCGGCGAACAGCGGCCCCATGCCGTCGACCAGCAGGCGCAGTACCAGCGCGAGCGCGGCGATCTTGGGCGCGGCGGCAAGATACAGGGTCACCGCGGTCGGCGCGCCCTCGTAGACGTCCGGCAGCCACATGTGGAACGGGGCGATGCCCATCTTGAACACGGCACCGACCACGATCAGCACCACGGCGGCCTTGAGTGCCATGGAATCCTCGCCACCGGCGACCGACTCGGCGATGGCGGTCAGCGTCAGATCGCCGGTCACGCCGTAGAGCAGCGACATGCCGTAGAGCAGGATGCCCGAGGCGAGCGCACCGAGGACGAAGTACTTCATCGCCGCCTCGGAGGCCCGGCCGTCGTCGCGCTTGAACGCGGTCATGGCGTACATGGCCAGCGACATCAGCTCGAGGCCCAGATACAGCAGGAGCAGATGGTTCGAGGAGATGGTGATCATCATCCCCAGCACGCCGAACAGGCCGAGCATGTAGTACTCGCCCTTGTCGATGCCGCGCTGGCGCAGGTAGGTGCGCGAGATGACGAACACGGCGGCGACCATGACGTAGACCACCAGCTTCATCGTGTCGGCCATCGGGTCGTTGACCACCATGTCGCCGAAGCTCATGCGCACGCTGTCGTCCATCTGCACCAGGGTGATCACGAACAGCGCGATGAGCGTGAGGATCGAGAGCACGAAGCTGACCGCCGGCCCGCGCTTGGGCAGGAACGGGTCGACGAGCAGGATCAAACAGGCCATCGCCGCGAGGACGATTTCGGGCAGGACCGGTTGCAGGTTCAGTGAGGCGAGTGTCATAGGGAACGTCTTACAACTTGGTGGTCAGCGCCTGTTGCGCCAGGTTCTCGATCGAGGCGTGCATGACCTCGACCAGCGGGTTCGGCCAGACGCCGATCAGCACGATAAGGAACGCGAGCACGCCCAGGATCCACGCCTCGCGGAAGTTGAGATCCTGGAGGGTCTTGACGCCCTCGTTCTTCACCTCGCCGAAGATCACGCGCTTGACCATCCACAGCGTGTAGGCCGCGCCGATGATCAGGGTCAGCGCCGCGGCGAACGCGATCCAGAAGTTCGCCTTGAACGCGGCGAGGATGACCATGAACTCGCCGACGAAGCCCGAGGTGCCCGGCAGGCCCACGTTGGCCATCGCGAACAGCACCACCAGCGCGGCGAACCACGGCATGGTGTTGACCACCCCGCCGTAGGCCGAGATGTCACGGGTGTGCAGCCGGTCGTAGAGCACGCCGATCGAGAGGAACATCGCCGCCGAGATCAGCCCGTGCGAGATCATCTGCACCATCGCGCCCTCGAGCGCCAGGGTCACGCCGCTGGCCGAGGCGTTGTCCGGGTTGGCGACGATCATGTAGATCACGAACAGGCCCAGGGTCACGAAGCCCATGTGCGAGATCGAGGAATAGGCGACCAGCTTCTTCATGTCCGACTGGACCATGGCGACCAGACCGATGTAGACGATCGCGATCAGCGAGAGGGCGATCATCAGCCAGTCGAGCGTCGCGGCCGCATCCGGCGTCATCGGCAGCGAGAAACGCAAGAAGCCGTAGCCACCGATCTTGAGCATGATCGCCGCCAGGATCACCGAGCCGCCGGTAGGTGCCTCGACGTGGGCGTCCGGCAACCAGGTATGCACCGGCCACATCGGGATCTTGACCGCGAACGCGATCAGGAAGGCCAGGAAGATCAGGATCTGCTCGGTCAGCGTCAGCGGCAGCTCGTGAAGCACGGGAATCGCGAAGCTGCCCGACTGGAAGTACATGTAGATCAGCGCGACCAGCATGAACACCGAGCCGAGGAAGGTGTAGAGAAAGAACTTGATGGTCGCGTAGACGCGCTGCGGGCCGCCCCAGATGCCGATGATGATGAACATCGGGATCAGCATGCCCTCGAAGAAGAAGTAGAAGACGATGGCGTCCATGGCGGCGAAGGTGCCGTTCATCATCCCTTCCATGATCAGGAAGGCCGCCAGGTACTGGTGTGCCTTGTCCTTGATCACTTCCCAGGCGGCGACCACCACCAGCACGGTGGTGAACGTGGTCAGCACGATCAGCGGCATCGAGATGCCGTCGACGCCCAGTGCGTAGTCGATGCCGAAGGCCGGGATCCACGGCAGGTGCTCGACGAACTGCATCGCCGCCGTCTGCGTGTTGAAGCCGACGACCAGGCCGAGGCTGATCACGAACACCAGGACGGAGACGATCAGCGCGAACCAGCGCGCCGAGACGGCACGCCGTTCGCCGAACAGCATCACGGCGAGGCCTGCCGCGATCGGCAACCAGACCAGCAGGCTCAATATGGGCCAGGAGTTCAGCATCGAACCGTTATCCTTCGCTTGTTATCGGTATGGGCGTTACGCGCCGACGAACACGATCCAGGTCAAAAGGCCGATCAGGCCGAGGATCATGACGAACGCGTAATGGTAGAGGTAGCCGGTCTGGATCAGCCGCCAGGTGCGGGCCATGCTGCCCACGACCTTCGCCGAGCCGTTGACCAGCCAGCCGTCGATCGCGCCGAGATCGGCGCCCTTCCACAGGCCGCGACCCAGCATTCGCGAGCCGCCGGCGATCACGGTGTTGTTGAAGCTGTCAAAGCCGTAGCCTTCCTCGAGGATGCGCCTGGGCCAGGCGAAGACGCGAGCGAACAGCGGCGGCAGGACCTTGGGCAACCCGAGATACATGATCGCCGCGGTGGCCACGCCGGCCAGCGCCATCCAGACCACCGGCGTGGTCCAGCCATAGAGGAACATGCCCCAGGCGCCCTTGAACTGATCTTCCAGCGTGGCCATCGCGCCGTGGGTCGCCAGCACGCGGATCGAGTCGTCGAAGTAGGCACCGAACAGCATCGGCTCGATGACCAGGAAACCGATGATCAACGACGGCACGGCCAGGAGCACCAGCGGCACGGTGACAACCCTGGGCGACTCCTTGGCGTGCGAGGCCGTGTGCTCGTCCATGCGCGACTCGCCGAAGAACACCAGGAACAGCATGCGGAAGGTGTAGAAGGCGGTCACGAACACGCCGATGAACAGCGCCCAGTAGGCGAACTCGGCCCCCGGCAGCTCGGAGGCGGCCACGGCGTAGATGATCGACTCCTTCGAATAGAAGCCCGAGGTGCCGGGGAAGCCGATCAGCGCCAGCGCCCCGATGAAGAAGGTGGCAAAGGTGATCGGTAGCGTCTTCGCCAGACCGCCCATCCGGCGCATGTCCTGCTCGTGATGCAGCGCGATGATCACCGAGCCGGCCGCCAGGAACAGCAGGGCCTTGAAGAAGGCGTGCGTCATCAGGTGGAACAGCGCCGGGCTGTAGGCCGACACCCCCAGGGCGGCGGTCATGAAGCCGAGCTGCGAGAGCGTCGAGTAGGCGATCACGCGCTTGATGTCGTGCTGGACGATGCCGAGCAGCCCCATGAAGATCGCGGTCACCGCTCCGATCACCAGGATGAACGACAGTGCGGCATCGGAGAGCTCGAACAGCGGCGAGAAGCGCGCCACCATGAAGATGCCGGCGGTGACCATGGTCGCCGCGTGGATCAGGGCCGAGATCGGCGTCGGGCCTTCCATCGAGTCGGGCAGCCACACGTGCAGCGGCACCTGTGCCGACTTGCCCATCGCGCCGATGAACAAGAGGATCGCGATCACGCTGACCAGCGACCACTCCACGCCCGGCCAGTACTCGACGGTGATGTCGGCCAGCTCGGGCAGACGCTCGAAGACGGTCGCGTAGTGCAGCGAGTCCGTGTACATGAGGATCGCGGCGATACCGAGCAGGAAGCCGAAGTCCCCCACACGGTTGACGATGAAGGCCTTCAGGTTGGCGAAGATGGCCGACTCGCGCTTGTACCAGAAGCCGATCAGCAGGTAGGAGACCAGGCCCACCGCTTCCCAGCCGAAGAACAACTGCAGCAGGTTGTTCGACATCACCAGCATCAGCATGGAGAAGGTGAACAGCGAGATGTAGCTGAAGAAGCGCTGGTAGCCCGGGTCATCGTGCATGTAGCCGATGGTGTAGATGTGCACCATCAGCGAGACGGCGGTGACCACCACCATCATCATCACGGTGAGGTTGTCGACCAGGAAACCGATGTTGAACTCGAACAGGTCCGAGGCGATCCAGGTGTAGACCGTGCCGTCGAACGTGCCCAGCCCGCCGAAGACGTGCATGTAGAAGGCATACAGCGAGGCGGCCAGCGAGATCGCCACGCCGATGATGGTGACCCAGTGGGCGCCGGACCGACCGATCTGTCGTCCGAACAGGCCCGCGATGATCGAGGCGATCAGCGGGGCGAGCACGACGGCAAGATAAACCTTTTCCATTGAATCAGCCCTTCATCTCGGTCAGGTCTTCGACGTTGATCGTGCGTCGATTGCGGAACAGCGTCACCAGGATGGCCAGGCCGATCGCCGCCTCGGCCGCGGCCACGGTGAGAACGAAGAAGACGAAGGCCTGCCCGTCGATGTCGCCGGAGAAGTGCGAGAACGCCACGAAGTTCACGTTCACGGCCAGCAACATCAGCTCGATCGCCATCAGCAGCACGAGCACGTTCTTGCGGTTGAGGAAGATGCCGGCGACGCTGATCGAGAACAGCAGGCCGCCGAAGATCAGGAACTCGGACAGGCTGATCATGAGTTTTCCTTATCCTGTTTGGCAGAAGACTCGTCCGACAGGTCGCCACGGCGAGTCTTGTCGGCATCCAGCGAGGCGATGCGCACGCGATCCTCGGCACGCACCCGCACCTGGGCGTCGATGTCCTGGTAGTGAACGCCCGGCCGGCGACGGTGCGCCAGCGCGATCGCCGCGACGATGGCTACCAGCAGGATGAACGCCGCGATCTCGAACGGGTAGACGAACTTGGTGTAGAGCACCTGGCCGATAGCCAGGGTGTTGCCCGCGTCCGCCGGGGCCGGCTCCGGTGACGGGTAGAGCTCCAGGCCGAAGCTCGCCGGGCCGAGGATCAGCGCCAGTTCGATGATCATCACCAGGGCGACGAACACGCCCACCGGCAGGTTGCGGATGAACCCCTCGCGCAATGGCGCGATATTGACGTCGAGCATCATCACCACGAACAGGAACAGCACCATGACCGCGCCGACGTAGACGAGCAGCAGCACGATACCGAGGAACTCCGCCTCCATCAGTATCCAGATCAGTGCGGTCGAGAAGAACGTGAGCACCAGGTACAGGGCGGCATGCACCGGGTTCCTGACCGTCACGACCCGGATGGCGGCAAGCACCGCGACCGAGGCAAACACGTAGAAAAGGATCTGGTAGAGCGACATGACTATCCTTCTGCTGGGAGCGGGTGCCCGCCCCTGAGCCGGTTGACCGTTGTTTCGTTCGTTTCTCGGACCCGGGCCCGGCGGGACGTTACCACGACCGCACCCCTCCCGGCCCGTTACCGTACTGCGTTATCGATAGGCCGCGTCCGCGAGCCGGTCGGCGGCGATCTGCGACTCGAGGCGATCACCAATCTCGAGGAGCTTGTCCTTGGTCATGATGTTCTCGCCACGTTTCTCGAAGTGATACTCGTAAACCCTTGTCTCGACGATGGAATCCACCGGGCACGCCTCTTCGCAGAAGCCGCAGTAGATGCACTTGAACAGGTCGATGTCGTAGCGCGTGGTCCGGCGCGTGCCGTCCTCGCGCTGCTCGGACTCGATGGTGATCGCCAGCGCCGGGCAGACCGCCTCGCACAGCTTGCAGGCGATGCAGCGCTCCTCGCCGTTCGCGTAGCGACGCAGGGCGTGCAGGCCCCGGAACCGCGGTGACTGCGGGGTCTTCTCTTCCGGGTACTGGACGGTGTACTTGTGACCGAAGAAGTACTTGCCGGTCACCGACATGCCGAGGAACAGCTCCCACAGGAACCATGTCTTGAAGAAATGCTTGATCGCGTTCATAGCAAGCTACCCCTTAGCCGAACCACGGGCCGAGTTCGAAATAGAAGAACACGCCCTCGACCGCGATCCACAGGATGGTCAGCGGGATGAATACCTTCCAGCCCAGGCGCATGATCTGGTCGTAGCGGAACCGCGGGAAGGTCGCCCGCAGCCAGATGAAGACGAACAGGAGCAGCGAGATCTTGAGCAGGAACCAGACGATGCCCGGCACGAAGGCGAACACCGGCTCGAGGAAGGTTCCCTGGAACGGCGACAGCCAGCCGCCGAGGAACATGACCGCGGCCAGTGCCGAGATCAGGATCATGCTGGCGTACTCGGCGAGCATGAACAACGCAAACGCGATCCCCGAGTACTCGACGTGGAAGCCGGCGACGATCTCGGACTCGCCTTCGGAGATGTCGAAGGGCGCGCGATTGGTCTCGGCCACGCCGGAGACGAAGTAGACCACGAACATCGGCAGCAGCGGCAGCCAGTACCAGTGCAGGATGCTGCCGTCCTGGCCGCGGACGATGTCGGAGAGGTTGAGGCTGCCCGCCACCATCAGCACGCCGACCAGCGCAAAGCCCATTGCCAGCTCGTAGGCGACCTTGTGTGCCGCCGAACGCATGCCGCCGAGCAGCGCGTACTTCGAGTTCGAAGCCCAGCCGGCGAGGATCACGCCGTAGACGCCGGCCGCGCCGATCGCCAGCACGTACAGCAGACCGGCGTTGATGTCGGCCAGCACCCAGCCGTCGTCGAACGGGATGACCGCCCAGGCGACCAGTGCGGCGACCAGGATCAGGATGGGTGCGAGGTAGAAGATGAACTTGTTGGCGACCGTCGGGGTGATCACCTCCTTGAACATCAGCTTGAACACGTCCGCGAACGGCTGGAACAGCCCGCGCGGGCCGACCCGGTTCGGGCCGATGCGCACGTGCATGTAACCGATGACCTTGCGCTCGGCGAGGGTCAGGTAGGCGACCGCCACCACGATCGGCATCACGATCACCAGCGTGAGCAGCACGTGCACCACGAAGTACTGCCACGAGGGCGACATCCAGCCGATGACCGGGGAAAGCCATTCGGTGATCATGCGGCGACCTCCACCTGAATTTCTACCGAGCCGGCACGCGGCGCGAGCTCACCGGCGTGCGTGCCGCTGAACACGACCACGCTGCCCGGCGCGACGCGCGGATCGATGCGCATCGGCAGCTCGGCCCGCCGGCCGTCCTGTTCGATGGCCGCGGTCATGTCGTCCGCCCAGCCCTCGCGCTCGGCATCTGCCGGGTTGACCAGCACGTGACGCTGTAGCTCCGCCTTCTCGGTGCCCTGCAGCGGCGTGGCACGACGGATGACCGGATCGATGCCGTACATGGCGACCGGCGCGATGCGGTGGTAACCGCCCTGCTCGCCGGCTGACGGCAATTCGAACCGGGCCTCGGCAAGTGATGTGGTCTTGTTCTCCAGCGCCACCTCCTGGCAATGGCTCTGAAGCTCGCGGCGCACCTCGGTGACGGCCATGTAATCGAATCCGTTGAGGTCGAGCAGGTTGCCCAGCACCCGCAGGATCTTCCACGCCGGGCGCGACTCGCCCAGCGAACGTACCGCCCCGTTGACCGATTGCCAGCGGCCTTCGCCGTTGACCCAGGTGCCAGCCGTCTCGACGGCGGTGCCCATCGGCAACAGCACGTCGGCATAGCGCTTCATCGCCGGGGTGACGAAACTGGTGATCGAGACCACGCAGCCGGCCGCCTCGAGTCGATCGATCGCCGCCAGGCCGGCGGCCGAGTCGTGCTCCGGTTCCACGCCCTGCAGGATCATCGCCTCACAAGGCGAGGCCAGCATGTCGGACGCGTTACGGCCGTGACCGACGGCGTCGGCGCCCCCGGCGGCACGATGCGGCACGGCACCGGCCAGCCAGGCACCGGCGGCGTTACCGCCCTGCGAGACGATGCCGAGCTGCGTGCCGGTCAGGCGAGCGAGTTCGGCGGCCACCGCCCGGATCGCGGCAAAATCCGGCGCGTTCTGCGCCACGGCACCGAGGAAGATCGCCCCGTTCTCGGCTGACTTGAGTTCCTCGACGATCGTCGCGGCATCCTCGACGTTGGCGACCGGGTGATCGGCCAGGCTCGAGGGGATTTTGCCACCGGCGGCCTCGAGGAGCGCCAACAGGCTGCCCAGCTCGCCACCCTCGCCTACCCGGCTCGGGGCCTGGCGCGCCGGGAAGGTCAGCTCCTGCTCGTAGGGGTGAATCAGGGTAATGCGTGCCTGGTTGTTCAGTGCGGTCTGGCGCAGGCGGTGCCCGAACAGCGGCACCTCCTCACGCACGGCCATGCCCACGGTCAGTGCCGCATCGAGCTCGGCGATCGCCGGGATGTCCATGCCCAGCCACGGCATGACCGGATCGTCGGCATCACCGGAGAAGTCGGTCTGGCGCAGGCGGTGATCGATGTTGTTCGAGCCCATGCCGCGGACGATGCGGGCGGCGAGGTACTGCTCCTCGAGGCTCGCGTTCGGCGAGACCAGCGCGCCGAGCGCGGTCGGGCCCTGCTCGTTGACGATCCGCTGGATGCCTTGGGCGGCCGCCTCGAGGGCCTCGTCCCAGCTGGTCGTCACCCATTCGCCGTCCCGCTTGACCATCGGGCGGGTCAGTCGATCGTCGGTGAACAGACCGGTGTAGGCGTAGCGGTCGCGGTCGGCGATCCAGGTCTCGTTGACCGCGTCGTTGTCGCGCGGAACGGTGCGCATCACCCGCCCTTCGCGGGTGTGGATGTAGAGGTTCGAACCGAAGGCGTCGTGCGTGGACAAGTGCTTGTGCTGGACCAGCTCCCAGGGACGGTGCGTGTAGCGCGACGGCTTGGCGGTCAGCGCACCGACCGGACAGAGATCGATGACGTTCCCGGAGAGCTCGGAGGTGACGCTCTTGGAGATATAGGTGCCGATCTCCATCTGGTCGGAGCGACCGGTCGCACCGAGCTCCTTTAGCCCCGCGATTTCCTCGCCGAAGCGCACGCAGCGCGTGCAGTGGATGCAACGGGTCATGTCGGTGGCGATCAGCGGGCCGATGTCCTTGTCCTTGACCACGCGCTTGGCCTCGGAGTACTGGCCCACGCCCTCGCCGTAGCCCATGGCCACGTCCTGGAGCTCGCACTCGCCGCCCTGGTCGCAGATCGGGCAGTCGAGCGGGTGGTTGATCAGCAGGAATTCCATGGTCGAGCGCTGGGCGCTGATCGCCTTGGGGCTGCGCGTGGAGACCTTCATGCCCTCGGAAATGGGGGTCGAACAGGCCGGCAGCGGCTTGGGCGCGCGCTCGACTTCCACCAGGCACATGCGGCAGTTGGCCGCGATCGACAGCTTGCGGTGATAACAGAAGCGCGGGATGTTGATCCCGGCCTTGTCCGTCACCTCGATCAGCATGTCCCCCGGGTTGCCCTGGAGGGTCATGCCGTCGACTTCAAAGGTAATCTGCTCGTCACTCATACCTGGAAACCTGCTTGCACGGCCGGCCTTAGGCCGCCTGGGATGCGCGGTCGACCATGCTGTGGCCGTGCTTGATGTAGTACTCGAATTCCGGTCGGAAGTGCTTGATGAAGCTCCGTACCGGCGTGGCCGCCGCGTCGCCGAAGGCGCAGATGGTGCGCCCCTCGATCTTGCTGGCGACGTCGTCGAGGCGGTCGAGATCCTCGAGCGTGCCCTTGCCGTCGATAATGCGATTCAGCATGCGGAACAGCCAGCCGGTGCCTTCGCGGCACGGGGTGCACTGTCCGCAGGACTCCTTGTAGTAGAACCGGGCGATACGCCGCAGGGCCTTGACCATGCAGGTGTCCTCGTCCATCACGATCAGCCCGCCCGAGCCGAGAAAGGTGCCGGCCTTGGCGATCGAGTCGTAGTCCATGTTGGTCTCGAGCATGATCTCGCCCGGGATGACCGGCGAGGACGTCCCGCCCGGGATCACGGCCTTGCACTTCTTGCCGTCGCGCACGCCGCCGGCCATTTCCAGGAGATCGGCGAACGGCGTGCCCATCGGAATCTCGAACACGCCCGGCTTGTTGACGTGGCCGGAGACCGACCAGATCTTCACGCCACCGCTGTTCGGCACGCCCAGATCGGCGAACCACTGCCCGCCGTTGCGCATGATCGCCGGCACGGAGGACAGCGTCTCGGTGTTGTTGACCGTGGTCGGCCGACCGTAGAGGCCGAAGTTCGCCGGGAACGGCGGCTTGAAACGCGGCTGGCCCTTCTTGCCCTCGAGCGATTCGAGCAGCGCGGTCTCCTCGCCACAGATGTAGGCGCCGGCACCGAGCGAGCCGTAGAGGTCGAAGTCGACACCCGACCCCTGGATGTTCTCGCCCAGCACGCCGTACTCGTAGGCCTCGCGCACGGCCTGCTCGAAGCGCTGGAACACCAGGTCCGAGAACTCGCCGCGCATGTAGTTGTAGCCCTTGGTCGCGCCGATGGCGTAGCCGGCGATCGCCATGCCCTCGACCAGCGCGTGCGGGTTGTTCATCAGGATCTGGCGGTCCTTGAAGGTGCCCGGCTCGGACTCGTCGGAGTTGCAGACGATGTACTTCTGCCCCGGCGCGTTGCGCGGCATGAACGACCACTTGAGCCCGGTGGGAAAGCCCGCCCCGCCACGACCACGCAGATTCGAGGTCTTGACCTCCTCGATAATCAGCGCCGGGTCGGTCTTCTCCTCGAGGATCTTCTTCCAGGCCTGGTAGCCGCCGGACTCGAGGTAGGCCTCCAGCGACCACGGCTGCTCGTGGTCGAGCGTGGCGAAGCAGACCGGGGTGGAACTGACGTAATTGAAACTCATGGCGTCAATCCAGCTTGTCGAGAATCTCGTCGACCTTTTCAGGCGTCAGATTCTCGTAGTAGACGTGATCGACCTGCATCATCGGGCCGCCGCCGCAGGCCGCGAGGCATTCCTCTTCCTTCTTGAGCAGGATCCGGCCGTCGGGGGTCGACTCGCCGGTCTTGATCCCCAGCTTCTTCTCGCAGTGCTCGACGATCTCGTCCGAGCCCATCAGCGAGCAGGCGATGTTGGTGCACACCGAGACATGATGGCGGCCGCAGGGCTTGGTCTCGATCATCGAGTAGAACGAGGCCACCTCGTAGATCGAGATGGGCTCCATGTCGAGGTATTCGGCGATCGCGTCCATCAGGTCGACGGTGACGTGACCGTCGTTCTGGTGCTGAACGATCCGCAGGGCAGCCAGCGAGGCCGACTGCTTCTGGTCCTCGGGGTAGCGCGCGAGCCAGCCGTCGATCTCCTCGCGGGTGTGATCGGTCAGCAGGTGGAGTTTGCTCTCGGTCATCAGCGGTCGACCTCTCCGAATACGATGTCCTGGGTGCCGATGATCGCCACGACGTCGGCCAGCATGTGGCCGCGCGACATCTCGTCCAGCCCCGACAGGTGGGCAAAGCCCGGCGCCCGAATCTTGAGACGGTACGGCTTGTTGGCCCCGTCTGAGACCAGGTAGATGCCGAACTCGCCCTTGGGGTGCTCCACGGCCGCGTAGGCCTCGCCCTTCGGCAGGGTGTAGCCCTCGGTGAACAGCTTGAAGTGGTGGATCAGCGACTCCATGTCCGCCTTCACCTCTTCGCGGCGCGGCGGCGCGACCTTGTGGTCCTCGACCATCACCGGGCCCGGGTTCTTGCGCAGCCAGTCGATGCACTGGCGGATGATGCGGTTCGACTGGCGCATCTCCTCGACACGCACCAGGTAGCGGTCGTAGCAGTCACCGTTAACCCCTACCGGGATGTCGAACTCGAGCTGGTCGTAGACGGCGTAGGGCTGGTGCTTGCGCAAATCCCACTCCACGCCGGAACCACGCAGCATCGGGCCGGTGAAGCCCATCTGCAGCGCACGCTCCTTCGAGACGATGCCGATGTCGACCGTGCGCTGTTTCCAGATGCGGTTGTCGGTCAGCAGGGTCTCGTACTCGTCGACGTACTTCGGGAAACGCTCGGTGAAGTCCTCGAGAAAGTCGAGCAGCGAGCCCTGACGGGCCTCGTTCATGCGCTTGACGTCCCGCTCGCTGTGCCACTTCGAGGCCTGGTACTTCGGCATGCTGTCCGGCAGGTCGCGCGCCACGCCGCCCGGGCGATAGTAGGTGGCATGCAGGCGGGCACCCGAGACCGCCTCGTAGCAGTCCATCAGGTCCTCGCGCTCGCGGAAGGCGTACAGGAACACCGCCATCGCGCCGATGTCGAGCGCATGGGCACCGAGCCACAGCAGGTGGTTGAGGATGCGGGTGATCTCGTCGAACATCACCCGGATGTACTGGGCACGCTCGGGGAGCTCGAGATCCAGCAACTGCTCGATGGCGCGCACGTAGGCGTGCTCGTTGCACATCATCGAGACGTAGTCGAGCCGGTCCATGTAGCCGATCGACTGGTTGTAGGGCTTGCTCTCGGCGAGCTTTTCCGTGGCACGGTGCAGCAGGCCGATGTGCGGGTCGGCACGCACGACCGTCTCGCCGTCCATCTCGAGCACGAGGCGCAGCACGCCGTGGGCCGACGGATGCTGGGGACCGAAATTCAGGGTGTAGTTGGCGATTTCCGGCATCTATCAGCCCTCGTCGAGGTCAATGTAGCGGCTGTCGTCGCGGTGCACCTTCGGCACCAGCACGCGCGGCTCGATCGAGACCGGCTCGTAGACCACGCGCTGCTTCTCGTCGTCGTAACGCACCTCGACGTGGCCGATCAGCGGGAAGTCCTTGCGGAACGGGTGACCGACGAAGCCGTAATCGGTCAGGATCCGACGCAGGTCCGGGTGATCGTCGAACAGGATGCCGAACAGGTCGAACGCCTCGCGCTCGAACCAGTTGACCCCGGCCCAGACCGACACCACCGACGGCACCGCCGGGGCCTGGTCGTCCGGGCAGTAGACCCGGACACGCAGGCGCCAGTTGTGGGTATAGGACAGCAGGTGCGCGACCACGGCGAAACGCGGACGACCCAGGTCGCCCACGGCCGGCTCGTCGCCGAACTTCAACCAGCCGCTGGTGTTGGGCTCGACGCCCCGGCTGTAGCCGGTGTAGGACACCGTCTCCTCGCCGGCCCACTCGTCGCGACCGTACTCGAGATAATCGATGCCGCAGATATCGACGCACTGCTCGAAACGCGTGGCCTCGCTCGACTCGAGGCGCTGGGCGACCTCGCGCCAGTGCCTGGCCTCGACCTCGATGGTCAGCTCACCACGATCGAAGGTCTGATCGACGATGTAATCGCCGATGGTTTCCTTGAGGGCCGTTTGCAGGTTCATGGATGAGGCTACCCCTGTGCTTGCCGGTACCCGTCAGGCACGCGCGATGGTGTTGGTGCGACGGATCTTGTTCTGCAACTGGATGATCCCGTACAACAGGGCCTCGGCCGTCGGCGGGCAGCCGGGCACGTAGATGTCGACCGGCACGATCCGATCACAGCCGCGCACCACCGAGTAGGAATAGTGGTAGTAACCGCCACCGTTGGCGCAGGAACCCATCGAGATCACCCAGCGCGGCTCGGCCATCTGGTCGTAGACCTTGCGCAGTGCCGGGGCCATCTTGTTCACCAGGGTGCCGGCCACGATCATCACGTCCGACTGACGCGGACTGGGACGGAAGACCACCCCGAAGCGGTCGAGATCGTAGCGGGCCGCGCCGGCATGCATCATCTCGACCGCGCAGCAGGCCAGGCCGAAGGTCATCGGCCACAGCGAGCCGGTGCGGGCCCAGTTGATCAGCTTGTCGGCCGAGGTGGTGACGAACCCCTTTTCCAGAACGCCTTCTACTCCCATTCCAGCGCCCCCTTCTTCCACTCGTAGATGAAGCCGATCACGAGCACGCCGAGGAAGATCGCCATCGCGCCCAGGCCGAAACCGCCGATGTCCTCGAGCGCGACGGCCCAGGGGAACAGGAAGGCGATCTCCAGGTCGAAGATGATGAACAGGATGGCGACCAGGTAGTAGCGGATGTCGAACTTCATGCGCGCGTCCTCGAAGGGCGCGAAACCGCACTCGTACGCATCCAGCTTGGCCGCATCCGGCCGGTTGGGTGCCAGCACCTGACCGACGACCAGAAGCCCCAGGGAGAACAGGGTGGCCACACCGAAGAAGATCAGGATAGGAATGTAGCCTTCAAGCATCTGACACCCTCTTGCTCGAAACCCGGCCGGGTCGATCCCGACCGGTTTTTTCTGCGCGTTCGACCGCCTTGCGCGCGCCGCGGCAATATCTCCACGGCAACGTACAAGAATAGCGAATCGAACCGGAAAAGTGTGTTTGGTGCGGACGGTGGGACTCGAACCCACACGGCTTTCGCCACTACCCCCTCAAGATAGCGTGTCTACCAGTTCCACCACGTCCGCTTTGATTGTCAACCGAATCAACGCTAGATCCGGCCGTAACGGCGATTGCCCGCCGTTACTGTCCGGGCACGTCCGACGGCGATTGGGTGCTGCCGTCTTCGTCCCCAGAGGGTGCCGCCGAGTTCGAGGATGGGACGTCGGTCGGCTTGTCGGACGGGGTGTCTCCGTCCTTGTCTGACGCGTTTCCACTCTCGGAAACGGGTGCAGAATCTACCACGCTCGAGGGCTCCTGGGAAGTGTTAATCACGTAGGCAAGCAACAGACTGGTGCCGAAAAAGGCCACCACCATCCACCCCGTCACCTTCTGCAGGGTGTTTGCCGGCCCACGCGCCCCGTGAACGGTGCCGGACGCGCCCGAACCGAACGCGGCGCCGGCATCCGCACCCTTGCCGTGCTGGATGAGCACCAGCCCGATCAGGGCCAGTCCCAGCAACACGTGGATGATGATTACGATTGTCGTCATTGCTTACCTACCGTGTCCGCCGCGGCGCGGCAGATTCCCAGAAAGTCTTCGGCCTTCAGCGAGGCCCCACCGATCAGCCCGCCGTCGATGTCGGGCTGCGCGAGCAGCTCGGCCGCGTTGCCCGGCTTCATCGAGCCACCGTACTGGATGCGCACCGACTGGGCGATGCCCGCGTCGTGATCGGCCAGCTGCCCGCGGATGAACGCGTGCACGGCCTGGGCCTGCTCGGGGGAAGCCGTGCGCCCCGTGCCGATCGCCCAGACCGGCTCGTAGGCGATCACGATGCGAGCGAACGCCCGGATGCCGTTGCCACTGATCACCGCGGCAAGCTGGCGGCGCACGACGGCCTCGGTCTCGTCGGCCTCGCGTTCCTCGAGCGTCTCGCCGACGCAGAGGATCGGGGTCAGCCCGGCCGCGAGTGCGGCCTTGACCTTGGCACTGACGATCTCGTCGGTTTCGCCATACATCGTACGGCGCTCGGAGTGGCCCAGGATCACGTAACGGGCGCCGACGTCGGCGAGCATCGGCGCGGCGACCTCGCCGGTGAAGGCGCCCTTGTCGTGCTCGGAACAGTTCTGTGCGCCAACGTCCAGCCCGGTCGAGCCCGAAAGCCGAGCGACCTCGTGCAGATAGACGAACGGCGGGCAGACGGCCACGTCGATAGCCTCGAGGGCCGGCATGCCGTCGAGCACGCCCAACACCAGCGATTCACTGTCGGCCAGCGTGCCGTTGAGCTTCCAGTTTCCTGCGACGATCGGTTTACGCATCCGATGGTTCCACTTGTTTCGATGAGCTGTCCGTCAGGTCCCCGACCGACGGTCGCGGACCCCCGAGGAACCTCTGCCCGAATGCCAAACCGCTCTGCGCGTCTTGAGCCGGGTAGATGCAAGGCGTTCGTCCGCAGCGGAAGGGTCTTTCCCTTTCCAAGGACGACAACGCAGCAGATACCCGGCTCAAGGCGCGCCCTTCGGGGCCTGTCGAGCCGCCCGTGCTCGGCGTTGCGTCGTCTTGACGTGGCCACCGGCACGCCGGCGACCACGCGCCTTGATCACGAACGGCTCGACAGGCCAGAGCGGCATGGCATTCGTGCTGAGGTTCCTTAAAAACGGGCGACAAGCCTACTTGGCCGCCCCCCATAAATCAATCCGCCGGTGCCCGGCGCGCCAGCATGGCTACCGCCTCGGCCGCAATGCCCTCGCCCCGACCGGTAAAGCCGAGTTTCTCCGAGGTGGTCGCCTTGACGTTCACCTGTCCGACCCCCCAGCTACCGGCCGCGGCGATCGCCTCGCGCATCGGCTCGATCCAGGGCGCCAGCTTCGGGGCCTGGGCGATCACCGTCGCGTCCACGTTGACCAGGCTCCACCCGGCCTCCTCGACCAGCGCGACCACGCGCGCCAGCAGGTCGCGGCTGTCCGCACCCTCCCAGGCGGGATCGGTGTCCGGGAAGTGCCGGCCGATATCGCCCTGCCCCGTCGCGCCCAGCAGGGCATCGCAGATGGCGTGGAGCAGCACGTCCCCGTCCGAATGCGCGCGAAACCCCCGATCAAACGGAATGCGGCAACCACCGATCCAGAGGTGATCCCCCGGCTCGAAGGCATGCACGTCGAAACCGTGGCCGATACGAAAGGCAAGCGGGTCAGTCATGCAGCACTCCCTGGCGCCGGAGGATGGCATGCGCGATACCAAGATCCTCCGCGTGGGTGATCTTGAGGTTGTCGGTGGCACTGTCCACCGCCCGCGGCGACAGGCCCAGGCGCTCGATTGCCGATGCCTCGTCGGTGATCGGCGCACCCGCGGCCAGTCCCCGCTCGATCGCGGCGAGCAATACCCCTACCGGGAACAGCTGCGGGGTCAGGGCATGGCGCAGCGTCTCCCGATCGACGGTGGCAGTCACGCGCCCCTCGGCATTCACACGCTTGATGGTGTCGCGCACCGCTGCGGTCAGCAGTGCCCCGTCGGGGTAACGAGCCGCGGCCAGCAGCCGATGCAGGTCGCCTGGCGCCACGCAGGGCCGCGCCGCGTCATGGACCATCACCCATTCGGCCAAGCCTTCGCCCGGCAATCCCCCGGACAGCACGTCCCAGCGATCCCGGAACCAGGCCAGACCGTTGCGCACGCTCTCGGCGCGAGTCTTGCCGCCGGCGACCCGGTGGATCGGCACGCCGGCGACATCAAGCGCTGCCAGCGCACCACTCGGCGCCCCTTCGCCGGTGACCAGCACCACGCCGGCCAGGCCCGGCAGCCCGGCAAAGCGCGACAGGGTGATCTCCAGCACCGACCGACCGCCCAGCTGCCGGTATTGCTTGGGCGTATCGCCACCCATGCGCGCACCGAAGCCGGCGGCCGGCACCAGGAGCCACCAACGACCGGCCGCCGCCGGCGTGGCGGCGGCCGGGGGCCATGTCATGCCGTCGGCATTCATCGGTTCAATCGTCGATCGACGGAGCGGTCACCCGGGCCGGGTCGACCACGGGGGGCGTGATGGTGTCGGGCCGCACGCCTTCGACCACCTGGTAGAAGTCCTCGTCCTCCCGGACCAGGCCCAGCGTCAGACGAGCCTGCGCCTCGACGGCGTCGACCCCCTCCCGCAGGCTGTCGACCTCGGCGGCCAGTGTCTCGTTGCGTCGCTCGAGACGCGTCTGTTCGGCCTGGAGCACCTCCAGCCGTTCCTGCTTGGCCCGCACCTCGCCCACCGATGCCTCGCTGAACCAGACCCGCCACTGCAGCCCGGCCACCATCAACACCAGGATGACGGTCAGCAGCCGCATGGCTGTCTCGGCAAGAGCGCCATCACGACGACCGACGGGGTGTGATGGCGCCGCGTCAGCGATGGCGTGGGCGACATGGGTTCCCCGCGACCCGACCGCTGCCTTACTGGCCGAACGCCGTGCGGCCCGGGAAGCGGGCCTTGTCGCCCAGGCGCTCCTCGATGCGCAGCAGCTGGTTGTACTTGGCGATCCGATCCGAGCGCGACAGCGACCCGGTCTTGATCTGGCCGGCGTTGGTCGCCACGGCGAGATCGGCGATGGTGGTGTCCTCGGTCTCGCCCGAGCGGTGGGAGACGACGTTGGTGTAGCCGTTCTCCTGCGCAAGTCGCATGGCGGCCAGCGTCTCGGTGAGCGTGCCGATCTGGTTGACCTTCACCAGCATCGAGTTGGCGATCTTGCGCTCGATGCCCTCGCGCAGGATCTTCTCGTTGGTGACGAACAGGTCGTCGCCGACCAGCTGGCACTTGTCGCCGAGGCGCTCGGTGAGCAGCGCCCAGCCGTCCCAGTCGTCCTCGGCCATGCCGTCCTCGATCGAGAGGATCGGGTACTTCTCGACCCACTCGGCCAGCAGATCGACCATGCCGGCGGCATCCAGGGTGCGGTTCTCGCCGGTCAGGACGTACTTGCCGTCCTTGACGTACTCGGAGCTGGCCGCATCCAGGCCGAGGAACACGTCCTTGCCCGGGGTGTAGCCGGCCTTCTCGATCGCCTCCATGATCGCCTCGATCGCCGCCTCGTTGGACGGCAGGTCCGGTGCGAAACCACCCTCGTCGCCGACGGCGGTCGACAGGCCGCGCGCGGCCAGCACCTGCTTGAGGGCGTGGAACACCTCGACGCCGTAGCGCAAGGCCTCGGAGAAGCTCGGCGCCCCGGCCGGGATGATCATGAACTCCTGCATGTCGATGGAATTGTCGGCGTGCTCGCCGCCGTTGATGATGTTCATCATCGGCACCGGCAGGGTCACGGCCGCGTCACCACCGAGGTAGGAGAACAGCGGCTGACCGCGCTCGAGCGCACCGGCCTGCGCGGCGGCAAGCGACACGGCGAGAATGGCGTTCGCGCCCAGACGCGACTTGTTCTCGGTGCCGTCGAGCTCGATCATCTTGTTGTCGATGTCGGCCAGCGCGTGGACGTTCATGCCCTTGACGGCATCATTGATCTCGCCGTTGACGTTGGCGACCGCACGCGTCACGCCCTTGCCGAGGAATCGGCTCTTGTCGCCGTCGCGCAGCTCGATCGCCTCGCGCGCGCCGGTCGATGCCCCCGAGGGCACGATCGCCCGACCCACGATACCGCCGGCCAGATGGACCTCGGCCTCGACGGTGGGGTTGCCGCGTGAATCGATCACTTCGCGTGCGTGCACTCGCTCGATGGATGGCATGCAGTGTTCTCCTGATCTTGATGTTCGGTTGAGATGGGGTTGCGAACCGCGCCTGCCCGGCCCGGCTCAAAAATCGTTGCGCGGCCGCGTCGTTAACGGCCGCGGCAGGCTCAGTCCGTCAGACCCAGCCGGGCGTTCTCCGGAAAGCCCGAGGCCTTGACCGTGCGATCGAGCGTGGTCAGCGTCAGCAGCAGGTCGGCCATCTCGTCCAGCGGCCAGGCGTTCGGCCCGTCGGACAGCGCCTTGGCGGGATCCGGGTGGGTCTCCATGAACAGGCCCGACACCCCGGCCGCCACCGCCGCACGCGCCAGCACCGGCACGAACTCGCGCTGACCGCCGGAGGCCTTGCCCTGCCCGCCCGGCTGCTGGACCGAATGGGTGGCGTCGAAGACCACCGGTGCGCCGGTCTGGCGCATGATCGCCAGCCCGCGCATGTCCGAGACAAGCGTGTTGTAGCCGAAAGACACGCCGCGCTCGCAGACCATCACCTGATCGTTGCCGACCGCCCGGGCCTTCTCGACCACGTTGGCCATGTCCCAGGGCGCCAGGAACTGACCCTTCTTGATGTTCACCGGCTTGCCCTGGCGGGCGACGTTCTGGATGAAGTTGGTCTGGCGACAGAGAAACGCCGGGGTCTGCAGCACGTCGACCACCGAGGCGACCTCATCGAGCGGCGTGTCCTCGTGCACGTCGGTGAGCACCGGCAGGCCGAACTCGCGCTTGACGTCCTCGAGGATCGCCAGCCCCTTCTCCAGCCCGGGGCCACGGAAGCTCTCGGTGGACGAGCGATTCGCCTTGTCGAAGGAGCTCTTGTAGATCAGTCGGATACCGGCGGTTTCCGCCATTTCCTTCAAGCGGCCGGCGGTTTCCTGCGCGAGATCCGCGGATTCGATCACGCAGGGGCCGGCGATCAGGAACAGGGGCTGTTCCAGCCCGACCTCGAAATCCAGAAGCTTCATCGTCATGCGTCGTCCAGGGCCTCGGCCTTGCCCACCCGCTGGGCATGGGCCGCGTTGACAAAGGCGACGAACAGCGGATGGCCGTCGCGGGGCGTGGAGCGGAACTCCGGGTGGAACTGGCAGGCGAAGAAGAACGGGTGGTCCGGCAGCTCGACCGTCTCGACCAGTTCGTTCTCCGCCGACCAGCCGGCGAACACCAGCCCGGCGTCCGCCAGCGTCTGCTGGTAGCCGTTGTTGAACTCGTAGCGGTGGCGGTGACGCTCGCTGATCTCGTCTTGGCCGTAGATGCGGTGCGCCAGCGTACCCGGCTCGATCCGGCAGCGCTGTGCGCCAAGGCGCATGGTGCCGCCCATGTCGACATCCTCGCTGCGCTCGATCCGGTTACCCTGCTCGTCGCGCCATTCGGTGATCAGCGCGATGACCGGATTTTCCGCCTCGCGGTCGAACTCGGTCGAGTGCGCGCCCTCAAGACCGGCGACATGACGAGCGTACTCGATCACGGCCACCTGCATGCCCAGGCAGATACCCAGGTACGGCTTGCCGGACTCGCGCGCGTACTTCACCGCGGCGATCTTGCCCTCGACCCCGCGCGAGCCGAAACCGCCCGGCACCAGGATCGCATCCATGCCCTCGAGGCGGGCGATGCCGTCGCGCTCGAAGGACTCGGAATCGAAGTAATGGATGTTCACCCGGGTTCGGGTCTGGATGCCGGCGTGCAGCAGCGCCTCGTTGACGCTCTTGTAGGCGTCGACGAGATCCACGTACTTGCCCACCATCGCGATGTCGACGATGCGGTCGGGCTTGGTCTGCGCCTCGACCACACGATCCCACTCGCTGAGATCCGCCGGTCCGGCGGAGAGATGCAGCTTGCGCAGGACCGTCTCGTCCAGGTTCTGCGCATGCAGCAGCCGCGGGATGCGGTAGATCGTGTCGGCGTCGATCGAGGAGATGACTGCGTCGTGCTCGACGTTGGTGAACAGCGCGATCTTGCGTCGTTCCTCCTCGGGCAGCGGCACTTCGGCGCGGCAGACCAGCACGTCCGGCTGGATGCCGATCGAGCGCAACTCCTTGACCGAATGCTGGGTGGGCTTGGTCTTGACCTCGCCGGCGGCCTTGATGAACGGCACCAGGGTCAGGTGCATGAAGATGGCGCGATCGCGGCCCATCTCCACCCCGAGCTGACGGATTGCCTCGAGAAACGGCAGCGACTCGATATCACCGACCGTGCCACCGATCTCGATCAACGCGACATCGTAGCCCTTGGAACCCTCGACCACTCGACGCTTGATCTCGTCGGTGACGTGCGGAATGACCTGCACGGTGCCACCGAGATAGTCACCACGGCGCTCACGCCGAATGACCGTCTCGTAGACCCGACCGGTGGTGAAGTTGTTGCGGCGACCGACCGGGGAGCGCACGAAACGCTCGTAGTGACCCAGGTCGAGGTCCGTCTCCGCGCCGTCGTCGGTGACGAACACCTCGCCGTGCTGAAAGGGGCTCATCGTGCCGGGATCCACGTTGATGTAGGGATCCAGCTTCATCAACGTCACGCGCAGGCCGCGCGATTCGAGCAGCGCACCCAGCGAGGCAGCGGCGATTCCCTTGCCCAGTGACGAGACGACCCCACCGGTAACGAAGACGAACTTGGTCATTAACGAACCATTTCCAGACGAAGTAAAAGGCGGACCGACGGGCCCCGAGTCGAGGTCGGAATGGTACCGCAAACGCCATGAGGCGGCAATTGGCGTCGCCGCGTGGCCGCCGGTTTCGCCCCGGTCTGAATCCGTCCGTTCGAGCAGACGATCCGGAGGTTTTTTCTCGCCGAAACGGGCGCCGGGATGGCGAAACTGGCCGAGTAGTGCCACCATACGGCTGGTTGATTCCCATGACATCCGGCACCCGTCCATGACCCATTTCACCGACCCGGCCACCGACCCGGTCCAGCAACGCGAAGACGAGATCACCCGCCTGGTGTTCGATGTATCCAGGCTCTGGCGCGTGCAGGTCAACGAGACCCTGAGCGAATTCGACCTGACCGCCTCGGCCTGGGCCGTGCTGCGCATCCTGCGTGACGAGGGTGAGGGACGCACCCAGAAGGAACTGGCCGGCGAACTGGCCATCGAGGGCCCCACCCTGGTCAAGCTGCTCGACGGCCTGGAAAGGGGCGACTGGATCGAGCGCCGGATCTCGGAGACCGACCGCCGCGCCAAGACCATCTGGCTCCGCCCCGAGGCCCATGCACGTATCGAGGCGGCCGACAAGGCACTTGCCCGTTTTCGCCACCAGGTTCTCGGCGCGCTGACGGATGAGGAAAAGCGCGACTACATGACCTTGAGTCGCAAGGTGCGGGATCTGCTCAAGAGTCTGTGAGGCCGAGCCGGCAGCGCGGTGGCCGAATATCGCCGTCGCCACGACCATCGGCGAACCGACGTTCGACGAGGCCCCAATGCCACGCAAGTTCTTTCGTCGCCTGACACCCAGCCGAAACCGGATCGTCAACCAGCCGTTCCTGCGGCCCGTGGCGCAGTTTCTCGGCGATCCGAATCTCTGGCACCTCAATCGCCGATCGGTCTCCGGCGGCGTCGCCCTCGGGCTGTTTCTCGCCTTCATCCCGTTGCCCGGACAGATGTTGATCGCGGCAGTCGCCGCCATCGCCATGCGCGTCAACATCGCGCTGGCCGTCGCCCTGGTCTGGACCACCAACCCCCTGACCATCCCACCCCTGCTCTGGGTGGCCTACCAGGTGGGCGCCCTGCTGACCGGCGCCTCGCTCGACCCGCCTACCGGGGAACAGGGCGCGATGAGCATCAGCTACGCGATGAGCCAGCTGCCGGTGATATGGCTGCCGCTCGGCGTCGGACTGGTCACCCTGTCCTTCGTCAGCTCCCTGCTGGGTTTCAGCATCATCCGTCTGCTGTGGCGACTCAACATTGCCGCCCACAAGCGCCGACGCCAGGCGCAGCGCCGCCAGAGGCTGCGACAATCCCGCCCGGAGCAGCGACACTGACCGCGGCGCCACGCCCGCGCCGCCCTCAATGACGTTATACTGCGGGGTTTACAGGGAACCCCTGCCCGAATGCCATTCCGCTCCGCGCACCTCGAACCGGGCGGATGCAAGGCGGCCATCCACAAGCACGACTCGCGCCAAACGCCAGGCCGGCCACGCAGCCGATGCCCGGTTCAGGGGGCACCCCGGGGCCCGGCCGCCGCGCGGGGCTTCCCTCAAACCAATTCACCCGTCGCCCGGCACACATGGCCCGCGGGGCGACTCAGGATGCCGTTTCGCCCATGACTTCGATCGACCGCGACCACCCCGTTTTCGACCAGCTTCGTGACCTGATGCGCCAGCGCATTCTGGTGCTCGACGGCGCCATGGGCACCATGATCCAGAACGCGCAGCTCGAGGAGGCCGATTTCCGCGGCGAGCGTTTCGCCGACTGGCCGATCGATCTCAAGGGCAACAACGACCTGCTGGTGCTGACCCGTCCGGACGTGATCGAGGACATCCATCGCCAGTACCTCGATGCCGGCGCGGACATCATCGAGGCGAACACCTTCTCGGCCACACGCATCGCGATGGCCGACTACCGGATGGAGGAGCTCTCGCGGGAGATCAACGTCGTCGCCGCAGAGATCGCCCGCCGCGCCGCCGACGCCAAGACCGCCGAGACGCCCGACAGGCCGCGCTTCGTCGCCGGCATCCTCGGCCCCACCAACCGCACCGCCTCGATCTCCCCGGACGTCAACGACCCCGGTTACCGCAACACCAGCTTCGACGAACTGGTCGAGGCCTACCGAGAATCGGCCGAAGGTCTGCTAGAAGGCGGCGTCGACATCTTCCTGATCGAGACCATCTTCGACACGCTCAACGCCAAGGCGGCGGTGTTCGCGCTCGAGGAGCTGTTCGCCGACCGTGGCCAGCGCTGGCCGGTGATGATCTCCGGGACGATCACCGACGCCTCCGGGCGCACGCTTTCGGGGCAGACCACCGAGGCGTTCTACAACTCCCTGCGTCATGCCCGGCCGCTCTCGATCGGGCTGAACTGCGCGCTCGGCCCGGACCTGCTGCGCCAGTACGTCGCCGAACTCTCTCGAGTGAGCGAATACCCCGTCTCGGCCCACCCCAACGCCGGACTGCCCAACGAGCTGGGCGAATACGATCTCGAGGCCGACCCGATGGCCGCCTCGATCGGCGAATGGGCCGAGGCGGGCCTGATCAACATCATCGGTGGCTGCTGCGGCACCACCCCGGCACACACCGCCGAGATGGCCCGCCGGGTCGAGGGCGTCACGCCGCGCAAGCTCAAGACGCCGGAAGTCGCCTGCCGCCTGTCCGGGCTCGAGCCGTTCAACATCACCGCCGACTCGCTGTTCGTCAACGTCGGCGAGCGCACCAACGTCACCGGCTCGGCACGCTTTCGTCGCCTGATCAAGGAAGGCGATTTCGATGCCGCGCTCGACGTCGCCCGCCAGCAGGTGGACAACGGCGCGCAGATCATCGACGTCAACATGGACGAGGGCCTGATCGACGGCGTCGAGGCGATGCAGCGTTTCCTGAACCTCGTCGCCGCCGAGCCGGACATCTCGCGGGTGCCCATCATGATCGACTCCTCGAAGTTCGAGGTGATCGAGGCGGGCCTCAAGTGCGTCCAGGGCAAGGCGGTGGTCAACTCCATCTCGCTCAAGGAGGGCGAGGACGCCTTCCTCGAGCACGCGCGCACCGTCCAGCGTTACGGCGCCGCGGCCGTGGTGATGCTCTTCGACGAGAAGGGCCAGGCCGACAGCCTCGAACGCCGCCGCGAGATCGCCCAGCGGGCCTACGATCTGCTGACCGAGATCGGCTTCCCGCCCCAGGACATCATCTTCGATCCCAACATCTTCGCCATCGCCACGGGCATCGAGGAGCACAACAACTACGCGGTCGACTTCATCGAGGGCACGCGCTGGATCAAGGAAAACCTGCCGCACGCGCTGGTCTCCGGCGGGGTCTCCAACGTGTCGTTCTCGTTCCGCGGCAACGAGGCGGTGCGCGAGGCGATCCACAGTGTCTTCCTCTACCACGCCACCCGCGCGGGCATGGACATGGGCATCGTCAACGCCGGCCAGCTGACGGTGGTCGACGAGATCCCCGAGGAACTGCGCGAGGCCGTCGAGGACATCGTGCTCAACCGCCGCGATGATGCCACCGATCGCATGCTGGAGCTGGCGGACAAGTACCGGGATTCGGGCGGCGAGAAGTCCAGCGGGCCGGATCTCGCCTGGCGCGAGTGGCCGGTGGAAAAGCGGCTCGAGCACTCGCTGGTCAAGGGCATCGACGAGTACGTGATCGAGGACACCGAGGCCGCTCGCCAGAACGCCGAGCTGCCCCTGCACGTGATCGAGGGACCGCTGATGGACGGCATGAACGTCGTCGGCGACCTGTTCGGCGCCGGCAAGATGTTCCTGCCGCAGGTGGTCAAGTCCGCCCGGGTGATGAAGAAGGCCGTCGCCCACCTGCTGCCCTACATGGAGGCCGAGAGCTGCAACGCGCAGTCGGCGGGCAAGGTGGTCATGGCGACGGTCAAGGGCGACGTCCACGATATCGGCAAGAACATCGTCGGCGTGGTGCTCCAGTGCAACGGCTTCGAGATCGTCGATCTCGGCGTGATGGTGCCGGCGCAGAAGATCCTCGATACCGCCCGCGAGGAGAAGGCCGATCTTATCGGCCTGTCCGGGCTGATCACCCCGTCGCTCGAGGAGATGACCAACGTCGCCGCCGAGATGCAGCGCCAGGGCTTCGACATTCCGCTGATGATCGGCGGAGCCACCACCTCCAAGCTGCACACCGCGCTCAAGATAAACCCGGTCTACGACCAGCCGGTCATCCACGTGCTCGACGCCTCGCGCGCCGTGGGCGTGGCATCGAAGCTCCTGGGCAAGAACAAGCAGGCCTTCGTCGACGAGGTCGAGGCCGAGTACGCCAAGGTGGTCGCGCGCCGCCAGGCCAACCAGAAGGAGGCCAAGCGCGTCTCGATCCAGCAGGCACGCGACAACCGCCAGCGGGTCTCGTTCGACGACTACACCCCCGTTGCGCCAAGGCAGCCCGGCGTGCACGTCCTGGAGGACTATCCGCTCGGGGAACTGATCGAACGCATCGACTGGACACCCTTCTTCCAGAGCTGGCAACTGTTCGGCAAGTATCCCGCCATTCTCGAGGACGAGAAGGTCGGCACCGAGGCCAGGAAGCTGTTCGACGATGCCCAGAAGATGCTAGCGCGGATCATCGAGGAAAAGTGGCTCACCGCCAGCGCCGTCTACGGCTTCTGGCCGGCCGCCGCGATCGACGACGACATCCGCGTGTTCGTCGACGAGAAGCGCCAGGGCGTGCGCACGACCCTGCACCACATCCGCCAGCAGATGCCGCGCTCTGGTGACAAGCCCAACCAGTGCCTGGCCGACTTCATCGCGCCCACCGGGAGCAAGGTCAGGGACTGGATCGGCGGGTTCGCGGTCACCACCGGCCACGGTATCGAGCCGCACGTCAAGCGCTTCGAGGAGGCGAACGACGACTACCACGCGATCCTGCTGCAATCGCTGGCCGACCGGCTGGCCGAGGCCTTCGCCGAGCGATTGCACGAGCGGGTACGCAAGGAGTTCTGGGGCTACGCGCCCGACGAGCAGCTTTCCAACGACGAGCTGATCGCCGAAAAGTACCAGGGTATCCGGCCCGCACCCGGTTATCCCGCCTGCCCGGATCACACGGAAAAGGGCCTGCTCTGGGAACTCCTGGAGCCCGAACGCATCGGAATGGAATTGACCGACTCGTACGCCATGCATCCGGGCGCGTCCGTCTCCGGCTGGTACCTGGCGCACCCCGAGGCGCGTTACTTCGGTGTCGGGCGTATCGGTCCGGACCAGGTCGACGACTACGCCAAACGCAAGGGCTGGAGCCGCGCCGAGGCCGAGAAGTGGCTGGCGCCGATCCTGGGGTACGAGCCCGACTGACCGTCAGTTCGCCTGTCTCGTCCATGGGAGTTGAGTTATTCCGCGGGCGGGCAGAGAATGGCCAGAGAATAGCTTGGGAAACCCTGCACGAATGCCACATGGCTCTGCGTGGCTTGAGCCGGGTGGATGCAAGGTGATCGTTCGCCGCGGAGGAGTCATCGCTCTTTGCCATGGTTCCAGGGACGATGACGCGGCAGAAGCCCGGCTCATGCGTACAGAGTTTCCCAAACGCGAGACGGCCGACACACCCTTGACCCGGATCGGCATCCAATGGATCGGAACGCACCTCTGAAAATCTACGAGCAACCACTGAACGAACGGATCCGGGCCTGTCTGAGGCTCGACCATCTGTTCTCTCGCATCGATCATCACCTGGCGAGCAGCTCACGCGACGACACGCTTTGCACGGTGCTTCTGCTGCTCGAGGCCGCCGACGTACTCTCGCGCATCGACATCAAGCGTGAACTGATCAAGGAGCTCGAGCGCCAGCAGGCGCGCTTGATGAACGTGCCCGACACGCCCGGCGTCGACCGCGACAAGCTCAACGCCCTGCTCGATCAGCAGAACGGCCTGATCAAGGCCCTGCACGGGTATCACGCCCAGCCCGGGGCGCACCTGAAGAATCACGAACTGCTCAATGCCGTACGCCAGCGGGCCTCGATCCCCGGCGCACTGTGCGAATTCGACATACCCGGCCTGCATTACTGGCTCGGACTGCCGGAGGACGAACGTCGCCAGGACATCGACACCTGGCTCGAGCCGTTCGCCGACATTCGCCAGGCCAACGAACTGGTGATCAGCCTGATCCGCGACAGCGTCGACACCATGTCGGTGACCGCCGAGGAAGGCTTCCTGCAGCAGAGCATCGAGAGCGCGACGCCCTACCAGCTGCTGCGGGTGATGATCGACGACGAGATCGACGCCTACCCGGAAATCAGCGCCGGCAAGCACCGCTTCACCGTGCGCTTCATGACCCTGGGTCGCGAGAACGGCCATCCGCGCCAGATCCACGAGGATGTCGAATTCCGCCTCGCCCTGTGCCGCCTCTGACCAACGGCGCCCCGGACGACGCCCAGACGACGCCACGGTTGGCCGCCGGTGCCGGCGAACATTGCCTTACCCTTGAAATCAGGACGACAATCGAGTTCATCCATGACCGCAACCTCCCCCAGGGCCGCCAGGAGCAGCGCCCCCGCCCTCGACATCGACCAGCGTTCGCTGACGCTCACCCACGTCCACCTCTACGAGACGCACCTGCTCAAGCTCACCCGCAGCCTGAGCGAGCGCTTCGGCAACCCCGGCGTCGGTGACGAGCGCGACCCCTGCGTGATCGATCTGGCGGCCATTGCCGACAGCGGCAAGTGGATCGACTTCCCGGCCCTGGTCAGCCTGTTGCGCAACTACCGCCTCGAGCCGGTCGGGGTGGTCCACGGCAACGAGCAGCAGAAAACCCAGGCCCGCAGTGCCGACCTGCCGGTCTTCGACGACCAGGCCGCGTCCGCCCCCGAGACGACACCGACCGAAACGGCACCGGAATCCGTGGCTGCCCCCGAACCGACGCCCGAAACCACGCCGGAACCGGCGCTCCCGACTGCCCCGGCCGGCCCGGTCGCGCCGATGATCCTGCGTCACCCGGTGCGCTCGGGCACGGAACTGTACGCCCAGGGCCAGGACATGGTGGTGATGAACACCGTCGGCGCCGGCGCGCGCGTGGTCGCCGACGGCTCGATCTACGTCCATGGCGCACTCAAGGGCACCGCCGCGGCCGGTGCCGGCAACCAGGCGCAAGCACGCATCTTCTGCGAATCCTTCGAGCCGGAGATCATCGCGATCTGCGGTACGTTCCTCGATGGCGAGCAGCTTGCCCGGCACCCGGCCTGGGGCAAGCGCGTCGTGGTAGAACTGATCGACGGCCGACTGGTGGTCGAGGCGTTCGACTGACACCATACCGGCCAAACCCGAACGGACCGTTGGGAATGCGGTGGCTTTGTGGCACAGTCCGGGCCACCTGACCCCGCCCGAACGGGTCCGGCGGGATCGACAAACGACAACAACCTTTCGCGAACAGGGAGACAATCCGTGTCCAAAGTTCTGGTGGTAACTTCCGGCAAGGGCGGCGTTGGCAAGACGACGACCAGTGCCGCGATTTCGAGTGGCCTGGCCATGGCCGGCAAGAAGACCGTGGTGATCGACTTCGACGTCGGCCTGCGCAACCTCGACCTGATCATGGGCGTCGAGCGACGCGTGGTCTACGACATCGTCAACGTCATCCAGGGCGAGGCAGGCCTCAACCAGGCCCTGATCCGGCACAAGGAGGTCGACAATCTCTACGTCCTTCCCGCCTCGCAGACCAAGGACAAGGACGCCCTGACCGAGGAAGGCGTCGGCAAGGTCCTCGACGAGCTGCGCGAGGAAGGCTTCGAGTACATCGTCTGCGACTCGCCCGCCGGCATCGAACGTGGCGCACAGCTGGCGATGTACTACGCCGACGAGGCGATCGTGGTCTCCAACCCCGAGATCTCCTCGGTACGGGACTCCGACCGCATGCTGGGCATCCTCGCCTCCAAGTCACGCCGGGCGAAGGAAGGCGAGACGGCGATCAAGGAGCACCTGTTGATTACCCGCTACGCCCCCGATCGGGTCGGCACCGGCGAGATGCTCTCGGTCGAGGACATGCTCGAGATCCTGGCCGTACCGCTGCTGGGGGTGATCCCGGAATCCAATGCCGTGCTGCAGGCCTCCAACGCCGGCCGGCCGGTGATTCTCGACGAGAACACCGATGCCGGCCAGGCCTACCAGGACGCCGTCGCCCGCCTGCTGGGCGAGGAACGCCCGATGCGATTCATCGAGACCGAGAAGAAGGGCTTTCTCGGTCGCCTGTTCGGTCGGAGTTAAGTCATGGGATTGCTGGATATCTTTCGTAACCGTACACAGGAGCCCTCGGCCAAGATGGCCAAGGAGCGCCTGCAGATCCTGATCGCCCACGAGCGTGCCCAGGGCCAGCAGCGTGCGCCGCACTACCTGCCCGAGATGCAGAAGGAGATCCTCGAGGTGATCCGCAAGTACGTCCACGTCGAGGACGATGCGGTCAAGTTCGAAGTCGAGCACAACGAGCAGTTCGAGCTGTTCGAACTCAACATCACCCTGCCGGAGAAAGGCGAGCCCGGCGACCGGACCGACTGACGACTCAGACTCGAGCCGCCCGCCGGCGGCCCGTTACCGCTCATGCACCCTCGGCCCGTCCGAGGGTGTTTGTCGTTATGGGCCGGTAAAAAACATCTGTTGGCGCCGATACGCGAGGGTCGCTACCGTATCCGGATCCCCGCAACCCGAGTTGACCCCGTCGACAATGGAAATCGCAACATTCATCGAGGCGCTGTTCTCTCCGCTGTGGACGCCCGTTCTGGTGGGGGCGCTGATCGCCCTGCTCGCCTTCGCGCAACGCTGGCTGGCCGACCAGCCGCTGTCCTGCTCGACCGGATTCGCCACTCTCGCCTCCCTGCTTCGACCCGGCGCGAAGCGCGACAGCGAGGCCGACTGGCGGATCGTGTTCCTGCTGGGGATAGTGCTCGGCGGTCTGCTGGCCGCCCTGACCGACGGCACCCCGGGCTGGGAAGGCACGGCTGCTGAGTTCGGCGCGTTCTATGCTGCGCTGGTGCCGGACTCCGCGCTCGGCTCGGCGGCGTGGTGGCTGTTCGGCGGTCTGCTGATCGGTCTGGGGGCACGACTGGCCGGCGGCTGCACCTCGGGGCACACCATCGCCGGCGTCGCGATGGGTGCCCCGGCAAGCGTGGTCTCCTCGGCGGTATTCTTCGCCGTCGCCGTGGGCAGTGCCCAGCTGGCCGCCTGGCTGCTGGGGGTCTGAACAATGCTTTCCCGACGCAACCTGCTGTTTCTCGCCTTCGGCATCGGATTCGGCTTTCTCCTGAGCCGCGCCGGGGCGACCAGTCCGGCCATCATCAGTGATCTCCTGCTTTTCGAGGACCTGCGGCTGTTGTGGGTCATTGCCACCGCGGTCGCCCTGGGCGGGGCATTGACCTGGATTGCCGCCCGCCGGGGCTGGCGGGCGCGCAACACCGGCAAGCCGATCACGATTCGTCACAAGCCGTTCAAGCGCGGCCTGATCGTGGGCTCGGTGCTGTTCGGTCTGGGTTGGGCCGCCACCGGGGTCTGCCCGGGCACGGCGCTGGCGATGATCGGCGAGGGCAAGGGATTCGCCCTGTGGGTGGGGGCCGGCATCGTGCTGGGCGCCGGTGCCGGCAGCGCGATCAATCGCCGCCTCGAACGAGGCTAGGCGCAAGGCCGGTTTTCAGTCGGCCAGGTGCTGCTGCGCGTACCAGCCGTTCTGTTTCTTCAGCATCATCGGGAACAGTTCGTCGAAGCCCTCGGGCAACGAGTCGCGGATCACCGGCTCGTCGGCCAGTCGCTCGCCCCAGCGCATCACCGTCGGGACTCTGTTCCAGTCGAGCAGGGATTCCGGCAGCGCGAACAGTCGCTGGAAAAGCGGGGCGAACGACGTATCGACCAGCGAGAGCGTCTTGCCGGAGAAGAACGGAGTCGGCGGATTCTGGGCCAGGTGTCTTTCCAGGTGACCGAACAGCTTGGCCAGCTCGTCGCGCTTGGCGGTGCTGGCGGACTCCTCCGGGGCGGTGATCGCGCCGAACATCGCCATGATCGCTGCCGAGCCCAGCTCGATCCAAGCGCGCTGCTGGGCGCGCTCGAGGGTGTTGTCGGAGAGCATGCGCTCGCCGAAGGATTCATCGAGGAATTCGTTGATCACGGCCGACTCGAACAGTACCTCGTCATCGACCTTGAGCACCGGCACCTTGCCCAGCGGCGAGACCTCGTCGAACCACGCCGGCGGATCGTTGAGCTGGATGAAGGTGGTGTCGAACGGGACGCCCTTGTGCTTGAGGGTGATCACCGAGCGCTGGACAAAGGGACAGAGCTTGAAGCTGATCAGTTCGAGTTGCATGATGCCTCCACATAGAGAAAACCGCGGTCGACGCGCGAGCGTCGTCCTGATCCGACCCGCATCGTAGCCTACCGGCCGCCGCTATTGCCGCAGTTGCAGTGAAAAAATCCGCCAAGCACCAACAAACCGCTACCGCCTCGAACGCCCAGGACAGCCAACGACTCGATACCTGGCTGTGGGCCGCACGCTTCTTCAAGACCCGCCAGCTCGCCTCGGCGGCCATCGACGGCGGCAAGGTCGAGCTCAACGGCCAGACGGTGACCAAGCGCGGCAAGTCGGTGCGCCCCGGCGACCGGCTGACCATCGGCAAGGCCGGCATGCGGTTCGTGGTCGACGTCGAGGGGCTCAACCCCAAGCGGGGCCCGGCCAGCGAGGCCGAGAAGCTCTACCGCGAGACGCCCGAGAGCTTCGAGCAGCGCCGGCTCGTCGCCGAGCAGCGCCGCGCCGAACGCGAGCTCAACCCCCACCACAAGCCCGCCAAGCAGGCACGCGCCCTGCTCCGCGCCCTGCGCGGCAAGTCCTTCTGACCTTTCCTCTGCGCCACGGGCGATGACCGCCTAGACTCCGGGTCACGATGCACGTCAACCGGGTGGTAATCGCATGCAAGTCTCCGAGGCCATCGAGAGCCGGCTGATCGAACTGGCCATGAAGTCGCCCACGGCCTTCAACCTGCAGCACTGGCGCTTCGTCGTGGTCCGGAATCCCGAGCGGCGGCGGCAGATCCGCGAGGTGACCGGGGACCAGGTTACGAATGCCTCGGTACCGATGCCCCTGCGGACGCCGCGATGTCCGGAGGCACGATGCCGAACGCGTCTGGCGGGACCCACGAGATGATGACCGGCGCGATCGACGCCTGCTCCCGGGACCGCCCCGAGGTCGAACGCGACGAGGTCATGCGGGTCTGCGGATTCTGAACTTGTCGGCACCGGTTGCCTCCAAGGGCCGGCAACGACGATTGCCGCCCCTTCGATTTTCGACTCCGACATTCATTGGCCGGTAGTTTCCGGCACGAGCGAGGAGGACAGACGATGAAAGCACGCAATGCACTGATCGCACTGATGATGGCCACGAGCCTCACGATCGCCGGCTGCGGCGAGGACCAGGGTCCGGCCGAGGAAGCCGGCGAGGAGATCGACGAGACCATGGAAGAAACCGGTGACCAGGTCGAGGAAGAGACCGACGAGATGGGTGGCGAGGCCGAAGAGGCCGGCGACGAAATGGAAGAGGAAACCGACTACTGACCCGCGCAAGCGCCGTCACCTTCGAGCCCCGGCCTGCCGCCGGGGCTTTTTCGTGCCCGTGGCGAGGCAACCATGGCACCCGCCCTGTTCGGCGCCGGATCTGCGAACAAGCTGACGAATCGATCGGGACCCCACCCATGTGGCAAACGGGAACCCCATGACGATCGCGATTGCAACCATCATCTAGGCGCCCTGCATCCCGCTCTGGCTGCTGGTCATTCCCTTCTGCTCGGCCCGGCCAACCTGGGCGGCAAGGTCTTTCCTTCCTTCCGGACGTGTTCATCGAGGCCGGCCGGACCGCCTAAGGATTCTTTGAACGAATGCCGTGCCACTCTGGCCTGGCGGATCGTTCGTGATCAAGGCGAGGCGTCGCCGGCGTGCCCGTGGTGACCGGTGCGCCTCGGCGGTGAACATCTTCGGCGCTACACTCCACGGCATGGCACGTGATCCCGACGTACAGCAGGAACCCCGCACCGAACCTCAAGGTCTCCCGGCGCCGCGACAGGCCGTGCTCCAGCGTGAACTCGGACCGGTACTGCTGACGCTCTACGGGCTGGGCACCATCCTCGGGGCCGGCATCTATGTGGTGATCGGCGAGGTGGCCGGCGCAGCCGGCCTGCTCACGCCGTTTGCCTTCGTCCTCGCCGCGCTGGTCGCCTCGCTCACGGCGCTGTCGTTCAGCGAACTCACCGCCCGCATTCCAGAGGCGGGCGGGCCGATCGAATACGCCCGGCAGGCATTCGGTCGGCGGGGTCTGTGCATCGCCATCGGCTGGGGGCTGGTGGCCACGGGCATCGTCTCGGGGGCGACCATCCTCACCGGCTTCGAGCGGTATGCCTCGTTGTTCGTCGACCTGCCGCGTGCCGGGACCCTGGTCATCGTCACCCTGGCCCTCGGCGCCATCGCCATCGCGGGCATGCGCGAAAGCGCCTGGTTCATGGCCATCACCACCCTGCTGGGGATGGCCGGTCTGGGTTACGTGGTGTGGGTGGCCGCCCCGGTGATGGGCGATGCGCCGCTGCGGCTGGCCGAATCGCTGGGCGGGCTCGAGTTCGGCATGCTCACCGGGCTGTTCCTGGGGGCCTTTCTCGCCTTCTACTCGTTCATCGGCTTCGAGGACATGTCGAACCTCGCCGAGGAGGTCCATGACGTCAAGCGCAACATGCCACGCGCCATCGCCAGCGCCGTCGTGATCTCGCTTGTGGTCTACGCGCTGGTCGCCGTCGCCGCGACCAGCGTGCTTTCGCCGGACGATCTGGCCGGTGCCCGTGCCCCGCTGGTGGCCGTGGTCGAGGCGACGGGCCACCCGGGCGTGCCGCTGGGGCTGGTCAGCCTGTTCATCATCGTCAATGGCGCGCTGGGCCAGATGATCATGGCCACGCGCCTGCTGATGGACATGGGCCGCGATCGCGCCGGCGCCCCGCCACTGCTGGGGCGAGTCCACCCGCGGACCCACACCCCAGTGATCGCGACTCTCGCGGTGACTGGCGCCGTCCTGCTGCTGGCCCTGTTCCTGCCGCTGGCCACGCTGGCGAACCTGACCAGCGCGATCATGCTGGCCGTGTTCGTCACGGTGAATGCCTCGTTGATCGTGCTCAAGCGCCGCGGGCAACCCGAGGACGTGCCTGACGTGCCACGATGGATTCCCTGGGCCGGGCTGCTGTTGTCTGCCGGCGCGCTGGTCACCCAGGGCGTGCTCACGGCGACCGGTGGCCCCGCAGGCTGAACACGGGACCACTCCCCCTCACCCACCAGGTCTCGCCACCTGAAAGCCGTCCGCTTCTCGGGCTGCTCGATTGGACCTCTTTCTTGGCAGAGGCATGCATCTCTCACGTGTCGACACCGATCCCGATGCCGCCAGATGCCTGAGCCGAGCGACTAATTCCGCGCCAGTCAGTCCTGATCGAACCGGATGCCGCCAAAGAACAGCACGCGGCCGAGCTCGGCATCGTCGAGTTCCAGGCCATGATCGACATTGAGCCTGGACACGGCCTCCCCGCGCGTGGCCGGCGGCGGATCCATGTCGCGCAGGAACTGGCCGACGTCCTCGACCACCGCCCAGGGGTAGAGGATCCAGCGCCACTCGTCGATGGTATGGACCGCGAAGTCCGCCCGGCAGGTAGTGTTGGTCTTCTCGTGCAGCACCGCCGTCCGGATCTCGGCCGGCTCCAATCCCTCGAGGTAGGGACGGGCGGCCTCCAGCGTGTCGCCGCTGTCGTTGACGTCATCGACGACCAGCACCCGCTCGCCGCGAATCTCGCTGCCGAGCGGGCTGGTCACCTCCGCGCGCTGCTGCATCTGTGCCCCTGCCCCGTAGTGCTGCACCTTGATGCTCAGCAACCGGGAGACATCCAGGAAGTCGCAGACGAAGCGGGCCGGCATGAAACCACCCCGGGCGATCGCCACCACGGTGTCGGGCACGAACCCGGACGACCGGATCACGCGGCACAAACGGTCGCAGGCGGCGACCACCTCCCCGGTGGAGATCTTCTGCACCGGCAATGTCTCGCCTCGGGTCATCTCGCGTCTCCCTTCGTCCCGGATTCGACCACGTCGCTCATGCCTTCTTGACGAACTCGGACTTCAACTTCATCGGCCCGAATCCCTCGATCTTACAATCGATGTCGTGGTCGCCCTCGACGAGGCGGATGTTCTTGACCTTGGTGCCCACCTTCACGGTCCCGGAGCCACCCTTGAGCCGAAGATCCTTGATCACGGTCACGGTGTCACCGTCGGCCAGCGGGTTGCCGTTGGCATCGCGTGCCGCCGGCTCATCCGCGCTGTCCGACTCGGCCGCTCCCGACCACTCGTGCCCGCACTCCGCGCAGACGTACAGCGTGCCGTCGTGGTAGGTAAAGGTCGAGCCGCACTCGGGGCAAGGGGGCATGTCACTCATCGGTCGATCCTGTGTTGGTCAGACGAACGATGCATGGTAACCCGTCCGACACGACGGTATGACCGCCCCCGTCAACGGCTGGAGCGCGACTTTAGGGCCAGGGCGGCCTGGTTGCGCAGGGTGCGCAGACTGTTGAGGTTGCCTTCGCTGAAAGCCACGGCCGGGCCCTCGAGGTAGAACAAGCCGAACGGGGCGCGGTTGACGTGCAGCGGATAGACCATCGCCAGATCGCCTCGCCCCTTGAACTGCCAGTCAAGGATGTCGTCGCTGGCCATTCTCGGCCGGTGGATGGCGCGATCCTCCCCCGACTGGAAGATCTGCGCAACGCGGCTGGTCTCGGACAGGGTCACGGTCATGCGCGGCTTGAACTCGGCGAAGGACGTGCCCTGACCCAGGCGAGGCAGCAGCTTCCAGGCCTTGCGCTCGAGCATGTAGAGCACGGCCAGGTCGAGCTCCAGCCCCCCGTGCATGGCCTCGAGCATGCGCGTGAAGATCTGCCCGAGCGGTTCTTCCTCGGTCAGGGACTGGGTGGTCTGCTCGATACAGGCGATCAGACGCTCCGAGCGGGCCTCCGGGTCCGGACTACTGGAAACCGACTCGTCGGTCGGCATGGGCGTATCCTGGTCGGCCTCCATGCGCTGCAGGAACGCCGGGCGTTCGGCGGATGACAACAGCTCCTCGTATTCGAGCATATGGTCGCGCGCCTTGTCGCTCGCCTCCTCAAACACCGATGCTTCCACCTCGCAGCGTCGAGCCAGGTCGAGCGTGTCGCGGCGGATCGCCTCGACCGACTCGCCCCGGGCGATCACCTCGGCCGAATCGCGCGCCAGCTGGGCCAGGCGCAGGGCACGCGCCTCCGGAGTCAGGCGGGTGATCCTGCCCGAGGAACGCGCCGTGGTGAGGAAGCGCCGCGCGGACTCGGGCAGGCCCCACTGTCGACAGACGTCGCGGGCAAGCGCCACCGGCAGCACCCCGACCACCTTCTGGATGGCGGTGTCCTCGTCGAGCCCGTCCTCGCGGCGGGCGCGCTCGATCTCGGCCAGGTGCTCGGGGGCGTGACGGTAGACCAGCAGCGCGCCGAAGTCCTGGAACAGTGCGCAGAGGAACATCTCCTCGGTGGACAGCCCCCCCAGCTCGCGTGCCAGCCCCTGGGCGAGGAAGGCCTGGTAGACGGCCTGCATGAAGCGGCTCTGCAACAGGCGGCTGTGGCGCTTGCTCTCGATCTGCTCGAACAGCGACAGCGCCAGGGCGGCCAGGCGCACTTCTTCGAAGCCCAGCACCGTCACCGCGCGGGTGACCGTGTTGATCTGGCCGCCGAGGTGTCGGTAGTGGGCGGCATTCGCCAGGCGCAGGATGCGATGGGTCAGCGCCGGGTCGCGCAGGATCAGCGCGGAGAGATCGTTGGCCGAGGCCAGCTCGTCGTCGGTCAGCCGATAGGCCTCCTGAACCGTCCGCGCGAACGCCGGAAAGTCCGGATTACGCGCGATGCGCTTGAGCAGGGTTGATCGAAAACTCTCTTTCACGTCGGGGTCTGGGGCCTCGGGCGGGGTCCGGGTTTGAGCGGCGAGACTTTACCATGCGGCGTCCCTGCCGACGGGCGTCCTGTCGGCACGACTCAGCCGATCTTGAGGTAATCACCGCCGTGTTCCTTGAGAAAGGCAAGGAATTCGCGGGCGATCACCGACAGGGACTTGCCGCGCGGGTAGACGATGTTCCAGTAGCGCTGGAGCGGAAAGCCCTCCACGTCGAGCTTGACCAGCGGCCCCGCCTCGCTCTCGAGGTTCAGGGCATGCTCGGAGACCACCGAGACACCCAACTGGCCGACCACGGCGTGCTTGATCGACTCGTTGCCCTCCAGCACCAGCCGCTGCCGCAGCTTGAGTCCGTGCTGGGCGAAGTGCTCCTCGACCTTGTGGCGGATGCCCGACCCCGGCTCGCGCATGATGAACGGCTCCTCGGCGATCCGCTCGATGGGGATGTTGCGCTCGCGGGCCAGCGGGTGATCGCGGTGGGCGATCACCACCAGCGGGTTGGGCGCGAAGGGGATCAGTTCGAGATCGATCCCGCTGTCGGGCACGTGGCCGATGATGTAGAGGTCCGAGAGATTGTCCTCGATACGCTTGAGGAGCGTGTCGCGGTTGGAGACCTTCAGTTCCATCTCGATATCCGGGAACTGCTTGGCGAAATCCCCCATCGCCAGCGGCGCGAAGTACTTGGCGGTAGTGATCACCGACAGGCGCAGCCGGCCCTTCTTCAGTCCCTTCAAGTCGTTGAGCGACATCTCGAGGTTGGAAAGCGCGTCGATCACGTCACGACAGCCGCGGGCGACCAGGTTGCCGGCGTCGGTGAGAAAGATCTTGCGGCCGATCTGCTCGAACAGCGGCATGCCGACCGTTTCCGAGAGGCTTTTCACTTGCGCCGAGACGGTCGGCTGGGTCAGGAACAGCTCCTCGGCCGCCCGCGTGAAGCTGCCCAGGCGGGCGACCGCCTCGACGATCTCGATCTGCCGCAGGGTGGCGTGGCGCAGGAGATAGCGCGCCTCTGTTTGACGGGACTCGTCAGCCATCATGCCCCTCCTTCATCTGTGCGTCCTGCTGTATAGAAAGGATTCTATGCAACACCGGGCCAAAGATCGATTCGCAGGCCCTGTTCGATGCGTTACAGGACGGTTTCACCATGCGCGGGGCACGACCGATGCCGCGATTTGCATTGGGATTTCCAATCGTACCCATTTACCTGGATCTATCCATAGAGCATTTCCGTCCGAGCCATCGAACGACGTCTATGCTCCGAACAAAGCCCGGCATGACGGGCACGAGGGCCGGTCACCACGGCAAACCGGGCGATTCATTGGTGGAAATGCGGCACACAAATCCTCGCATAGACAAATACCAATGGTTTGCTTCGGGAATTCGTATTGGTGATTGCGTCGTCCCGTCACTACCGTTCGTCCTGCCGGCGGGACCGTCTGGATTCCTCCAGCCGACCCGATCCAACAGCCTGACCGGAGGGACACCATGAACACACTGACCAACTGGCCGCTTGCCGGCGCCCTGCTCGCCCTGATGCCGCTGCTCCTGCTGCTCGCGGCCATCCCCGCCACGGCCGCGGGCATCGAGGCCGCGCGCCGCTATCGCGTTCGCGTGCGCCGGGCGGCCATCGGCGCCCTCGGTCTGGCCATCGTGGCCACCCTCCTCTTCCTCGCCGGCGACCGGGCGCCGCTGACGCTTGCCGCCCTGCCCCTGCCCGGCGGCATCGGCGACTTGGCGCTGTCGATCCAGGTCGACCAGCTCACCATGGCGTTGGCCGTGCTGGTGGCCCTGGTCGTCACCCTGATCGCCCGCTACAGCGAGAAGTACCTCGACGGCGACCCGCAGCAGGCCCGCTTCTTCCGCCTGTTGGCGCTGACCGCCGGTTTCTTCCTGCTGGTCGTGATCGCGGCCAACCTCGCGCTGTTCACGCTGGCGATCATCCTGACCGGCTTCTCTCTGCACAAGCTGTTGCTGTTCTACCCGGACCGCCCGCGCGCGGTCATGGCCACGCACAAGAAATCCCTGTTCAGCCGCACGGCCGATGCCTGCCTGGTCGGTGCCACCATCCTGATCGGTCACCAGGTCGGCAGCCTGCAGTTCGACGCAATCGCCGAGTGGGCCCACGCCCAGGACGGCATGCCGCTCGGCATGCACGCCGCCGCCTTCCTGATCGTGCTCGCCGCGATCCTCAAGAGCGCCCAGTTCCCGTTCCACGGCTGGCTCTTGCAGGTCATGGAGGCGCCCACCCCGGTCTCGGCGCTGATGCACGCGGGCATCGTCTACAGCGGTGCGATCATCGTGCTGCGCACCAGCGAGTTCCTGGCGATTCAGGGCAGCGCGCTGTTCCTGCTCGCCATCATGGGCCTGGTCACGCTGGTGATCGCCTCGCTGGTGATGCTCACGCAGACGGCGGTGAAGTCCTCGCTGGCCTGGTCGACCACCGGCCAGCTCGGCTTCATGCTGCTCGAGCTGGGCCTGGGGCTGTTCGCGCTGGCCCTGCTGCACCTGGTCGGCCACTCGCTCTACAAGGCGCACGCCTTCCTCGCCGCCGGCAGCATCCCCGACCAGCTGCGCCAGCCCAAGCCGGCCGCGCGCCGCCGGGTAGGCTTCGGCACCTGGGCGGTGACGATCGTCGCGAGCCTCGCCCTGACCGCGGCACTGGCCGCCGTGCTGGGACTGTCGGTGAGCCACGAACCGGCGCTGATCGCCCTGGTCGCGATCGTCGCCCTGGCGGTGGCCCAGCTGGTGCTCAAGGCGATCGCCGTCGCCCCGGGTAGCGCCGGCATCATGCGTGCGACCGGGCTGGCCGCCATCATGGCCGCGGTCTACTTCGCCCTGCACGAGGTGTTCGTGACCCTGTTCGGGCCGACCGTCGCCGCGATCCCGGACACCCTGACGCCGGCCTACGGCCTGATGCTGGCGCTGACCACGATCAGCTTCCTGTTCCTCGCCTGGCTGCAGGGACCGGGGCGCGATCACTTCAACGGCTCAGGCCGCAAGGGGCTGTTCGTGCACCTGTACAACGGGCTCTACGTCGATCTGCTGGTCGAGCGCGCCGCACACCGGCTCTGGCCGCACAAGGTCGGTCAGCAGCGCACGCGCCACGAGCTCGGCAGCGAGCGGACCCGCCCGGCCGTGACCACGCCGCCCTGATCGCGCGGCCGTGATCCGTCACCGTCAACCGAACACGTCATCAATCCCTGGACCGGCCGGCCCTGAACCGGCCG
>NZ_JBKHFB010000003.1:0-53880 GCF_046540515.1 Guyparkeria sp. | reverse complement strand
TGGCATTCGTGCAGAGTTTCCTTCCCGACCTTCGACCCGGAATCGTAGCCAACATGCTCACAATCTATGACAGCGCCGCCCGCGCCAAGCGCGAGTTCAACCCGATCCGACCCGGCCATGTCGGCATCTACGTCTGCGGGATGACGGTCTACGATCGCTGTCACATCGGGCATGCCCGGGTGCTGGTCGTCTTCGACATGGTGGTGCGCTACCTCAAGGAGCGCGGATTCGACGTCAACTACGTGCGCAACATCACCGACATCGACGACAAGATCATCGCCCGCGCCGCGGAGAACGCCGAGAGCATCGAGTCGCTCACCGAGCGCTTCATCGACCTGATGCACCGCGACGCCGAGGCGCTGGGCTGCCTGCCGCCGAGCGCCGAGCCACGGGCGACCGAGAACGTCGGCGAGATGATCGCGATGATCGAGACGCTGATCGAGCGCGGCAACGCCTACCGGGCGGACAACGGCGACGTCTACTTCGACGTCTCGACCTTCGAGCGCTACGGCGTGCTCTCCGGGCGCGACCCCGACGACCTGCGTGCCGGGGCCCGCGTGGCGGTGGACGAGGCCAAGGACGACCCGCTGGACTTCGTGCTCTGGAAGCACGCCAGGCCCGGCGAGCCTCAATGGGACGCGCCCTTCGGCCCGGGCCGCCCCGGCTGGCACATCGAGTGCTCGGCCATGTCCACCGAGGCGCTGGGCACCACCTTCGACATCCACGGCGGCGGCGCGGACCTGATGTTCCCGCACCACGAGAACGAGATCGCCCAGAGCGAGTGCGCCACCGGCTGTCACTTCGTCAACTACTGGATGCACAACGGTTTCGTGCGGGTCGACGACGAGAAGATGTCCAAGTCGCTGGGCAATTTCTTCACCATCGAGGAGGTCACCCAGCGGTATCACCCCGAGGTGGTGCGCCTGTTCATCCTCTCGTCGCACTACCGTAGCCCGCTCAACTACTCCGACCAGCACCTCGACGCCGCCCAGGCGAGCCTGTCGCGCTGGTACAGCGCCTTGAAGAAGGTACCGGCCAACGCCGAACCGCTCCCCGAGGTCATGGACACCTTCCACGCCGCCATGGACGACGATTTCAACACCCCGAAGGCCATCGCCCTGATCCACGAGCAGCTCGGTCTGGTCCACAAGATCGGCGAGGACGACAAGGAGGCCGCCGCACCGCACGCCGCCGCCATCAACGCGATGGGCGCGGTCCTCAATCTCGGCCAGCTCGACCCGGACGCCTTCCTCCACTGGAGTGCGGCGGGCCAGCACGAGGACACCCTCGACGACGCCGAGATCAACCAGCTGATCGCCCAGCGTGCCGAAGCCCGCGCGGCGCGCAACTTCGAGGAATCCGATCGCATCCGCGACCTGTTGCTCGACAACGGCATCACCCTCGAGGATGGCGCGCAGGGCACCACCTGGCGCCGCCAGTAAGAAACAGCCAAGAGCACACCGACGGGAAGCACTTGCATTTTCCCGTTCAATCAATAGCTTGAGGCTACCTTTTCATTCACGGCCGCCGCCCTTGGCGGCCGCTGTCAGCGAGCATCCATGAGCACACCGACCATCATCCGTCCCGAAGGCTGGCTGTACCACCTGTCGCACACCGACCTCGACGGTTACGGCGCGCAGTACATGGTCGACCAGACCGACCAGCGCTGCCATTTCTTCAATGCCGATTACCGCGACATCAACAACGCCATCGACGACATCGTCGCGCGCATCATCAAGGCCGGTGAACCGGCCGGCCTGCTGATCACGGATCTCAACCTGACCCTCGATCAGGCCAAGGCGCTGGACAAGCGCATCGGCAAGATGAAGGTCCCGGTCGAGCTGCAACTGCTCGATCATCACGCGACCGGCGCCGATTGCGCCGAGGTCTTCGACTGGTATTACCTCGACACCGACCGCTGCGCGAGCCTGCTGACGTTCGAGGCCGTCGCCGACCAGCTCGACGACACCAGGCGCGAACTGATGCGCCAGCGCGCCGAGTTCATCGACGTGGGCGACCGCTGGCTGCGCGACCACGACGATTTCCGTCGGGCCATCTACCTGATCGGCCTGGTGATGCAGGACGACCACCTCGCCCCGCCGCTCAAGGACCTGAAACGCGCCTATCGCTTCCACGTGATGGAGGCATTCTTCCGTTCGCACGAGTCGGGCGAGACGCTCGAGGCCTTCGAGCGCCAGCTGTTCGACGTGCGCAAGGGCTTTCTCAAGGGACGAGTGGAAAAACGCATCTTCAACGACGAGAACCTGCCGCTCAACGACAAGTTCCACATGCTGTCGGCCTCGGTACTCGACGAGGATTTCGTCCCGGTGGTGGAGATCGACGGCGTGCGCACGGGCGTGTTCTTCAACTGGCCGCACGACGTCTGGCGCGGCGTGATCATGGACATGATGGAAGTCCGCGGCCAGATCGACATGGCGATGGGCATCCGCGGCAACGGCCGGCTATCGCTGCGCGCCAATCCCGGCGTCAACGCCGGCGAGATTTCGGCGCGCTACTTCGGTGGTGGCGGTCACCCCGGGGCCGCCGGCGGCGAGCTCAAGGACACCCGTCTGCGCGATCTCGCCCACGCGGTCAGCGCCATCCAGAAGACCCTGGAGAAGACACCGACCGCCGGAGAGCGATGAGTACAGCTGTCATCACCCGGCCCGGATTCAAGGCCCTCGAGGCCGAGCTGGATCGCCTCTGGCGCGTCGAACGCCGCGAGACGGTCCAGGCGGTCTCCGAGGCCGCCGCGCTGGGGGATCGATCGGAAAACGCGGAGTACATCTACGGCAAGAAACGCCTGCGCGAGATCGACCGGCGCATCCGTTACCTGCAGAAACGCCTGCCGAACCTCAAGGTGGTCGACCGCGCCCCGGACGACACCGACAAGGTCTACTTCGCCGCCTTCGTCGAGATGGAGTGCGAGGCGCATGCGCTGGAACGCACGCTGCGCCTGGTCGGACCGGACGAGATCGATCCCTCCCGGGGCTGGATCAGCATCGACTCGCCGGTCGCTCGCAAGCTGATCGGCCGGCGCGCCGGCGACGTCGTTCGACTGCCCGCCGGCGAGGACCGCGGCCCCCTGGCGTGGGAAATCGTCGATATCCGGTACGACTGACTCGCCGGGACGAACATGACGTCATACGGCAGTGGCAATCCGAGACGAGGTTTCCTACCATTCATCGGTTGGCGTAGGCGATTAGCCACGGCAGCCCGCCGATGCCCGTCTGCGCGATCACTACCGGCGCTCCCGCCCATCCCCACACGCTGAACCAAGGGCCACCATGCTCGATAACGAGGACTTGAGACTGCTCCAGGCCGCCGTGGAACAGTCGTTCGATGCGGTAATCATCACGACCGCCGAACTCGATCGCCCGGGCCCCGAGATCGTTTACGCCAACCCGGCCTTCCTCGCCATGACCGGTTATCGACTCGACGAGGTTCTTGGCGAGACGCCGCGCCTCTTCCAGGGCGAGGCGACCCACCGACCGATGCTCGCTCGACTGCGGGCGGCGTTGAGCGCCGGCGAGCGCTTCGCGGCGCAGACGGTCAACTATCGCAAGGACGGCAGCGCCTACGACGTCGAATGGAGCATTTCACCAGTACGTGACGAAGCCGGCCGTGTCACTCATTTCGTGTCCATTCAGCGCGACATCACGCTCGAAACCCGTGAGCATGAGCGTCGGGAAATGCTGGTCTACGCCCTCGACGCCAGTAGCGACAACGTCGTGATCACCGACCGCGAAAACCGCATCCTCGACGTCAACCGCGCCTTCGAGGAGCATACCGGCTATAGCCGGCAGGAGGTGCGCGGCAAGAATCCCAGCATCCTGCAGTCGGGCATCCACGATCGCGGCTTCTACCAGCGACTGTGGGACACCCTCGAGCGTGGCGAGATCTTTCGTGACACCTTCATCGACAAGCGCAAGAACGGCCAGCTGGTCCACATCGAGGAGACCATCACGCCCGTCAAGGACGACCACGGACATCTGACTGGCTATGTCTCGATCGGCAAGGACATCACCGACCGGGTTCGCACGGAAAACGAGCTAAAGCGTCTTGCCACCACCGACATGCTGACCGGGCTGATCAACCGCATGCATTTCGAGAAGATCCTCGCGCACGAGCACGAACGGGTGCAGCGTTACGGCCACCCAGCGGCCCTGATCATGATCGACATCGATCACTTCAAGCAGATCAACGACGAGTGCGGCCATCCCTGCGGCGATGCCGTACTCACCCGGTTCGCCCGACTGATAAGCGAGCACGTGCGCGCCACGGACCATGTGGCACGCTGGGGCGGCGAGGAGTTCATGCTGGTCACCCCGGATACCGACGTGCCAGCGGCCAGGGCGCTGGCCGAGAAACTGCGGCGATTGATTCGCGAGACCGATTTCCCAGACGTGCAACGCGTGACCGCGAGTTTCGGCGTCGCCGCCCTGGCAGAGGATGCAACACCCGCACAAACGGTACATCTGGCCGACCAGCGACTCTACGCGGCCAAGCAGCAGGGGCGTGATCGAGTGGTGGCCGACTAGGGAAGATTCCCTAGCCTTTCTCGAAAGCCTCCAGGGCATTGTGCACTTCGGCGATGTAGGTCATGGCCGGGCCACCACCCATGAGAATGGCGACCTTGCATACCTCGATGATCTCGGCATGGGTTCCGCCGGCCTTGAGCACCTTTTGCACGTGAATGCCGATGCAATACTTGCACCGCGCGGTGATCGCCATACCCAGGGCGATCAGTTCCTTGGTCTTGGTGTCGAGTACGTCATCTTCCAGCACCTTCTCCATGAAGCCGCTGAACGCCTGCATGGTCTCGCCGGCCTCGGCCTTCATCATGCCCATGCCGGTCTGGAAATCGTGCATTGCCTCGGTCATTCCGTTACTCATCTCGCAGTCTCCCGTCGGGTTGTCGTTATGATCGAACCACCACGAGCATCGTCCAAAATCGATCCCAGTCAAGATAACTTTCCTCAATGTCATGGAAACTTCACATGATCGAAACCCTGCGCGACCGCTTCGCCCTGCCCGGGGTCCGCTTTCATCGGTGTGATCGGATCGTCGTGATGGAGCTGACCAACTCGCACGGCAGTGCCTCCATCACCCCGATGGGGGCGACCGTGCTCAGTTACCTCCCTGACGGAGAACAGGAAGTGATATGGGTCAGCGACACGGCCCATTTCGATGGAGTGCATCCGGTGCGCGGCGGGATTCCGATCTGCTGGCCATGGTTCGGGGCCCACCCGAGCGATCCCGGGCAGAAAGCGCACGGCTTCGCTCGGCGCCTGCCCTGGGAGATCGAATCCGTGACGGTCGAGGCAGACACCACCCGCACAGTCCTGCGACTGGACGCGGACGAGACCACGCGCCGTATCTGGCCCCGCGAGTTTGCCCTTCGACTTGCCGTGACGCTCGGGGACACCCTCCGTCTCGATCTGACCGCGGAGAACAAAGATGACGAGACCTGGGAACTCTCGGAGGCACTGCACAGCTATTTCCGGGTCCGGGACGCAGGCGACGTGACCGTCCACGGATTGGAAGGCTTGTCCTACTGGGACAAGCAACAGGGAGGTCGTCGTGGCATCCAGACCCGACCATTGCGTATCTGTCCACCCGTCGACCGCGTGTTTTTCGAGCATCTGGGTCAGGCCGTGATCGACGACGGCTCGCGGCAGATCGCGATCGAAAAGGCCGGGAGCGCCAGCACGGTGGTCTGGAACCCGGGCCCCGCCGGCGTTCTGGATCTTGATGACATGTCCGAACATGCCTGGCGCGAGATGTTGTGCGTCGAAACGGCGAACGCCGTCGATAACCGCTATACGCTTCGACCGGGCGAACACCACACCTTGTCTGCCGAAATTCGTGCCGAAACGGCAACACTTGCGGTCCAATCGGGATGAATCGAGGCGACTGCGCTTCGGGGGACAAAAAACTTTGTCGGCAAAAATGCCGACAAAAGTACCTTATTTTCGCAAACCGGTTGTCTTCGTCGCGTAAAACACATATCCGGCCTCGACGATGGACCGCGAACCACACGATTTCTGCAAAAAAACTATGGCCTTGCAGGCCGAACACGGGATAATGCGTTCCGGGAAAACGAAACAGCGTTGTCCCGAGAGGAATCGGTCAAGGACTCCTCAATTGCACCAGGCTCGAACCCCGCAGGACCACAGATTGAATTATCCAGTTTGTATTGCCCCGCTACGATTTGCAGTTCTCTGACGCTTTTGCAGTCCTTCAGTACCCCCTCGTTTTTCAATCCAAATATGCACATGCATAGCATCAGAGGTATCCATCATGGCTACAGGCACCGTTAAGTGGTTCAGTGACGAGAAAGGCTTTGGCTTCATCGCCCCGAGCGACGGCTCCAAGGACGTATTCGTCCATCACAGCGCCATCCAGGGCGGCGGCTTCAAGTCGCTGGCCGAAGGCCAGACCGTCACCTTCGAGGTCGAGCAAGGCCAGAAGGGCCCGGCGGCGGTAAACGTCCAGATCTAAACCGACCCACAGGTCGACCGCGAAACCCCGCCTCGTGCGGGGTTTTTTGTTGTCCAGCGGAACGTGCATTCGGAACCCACCGCAACCAACCGCTGACTGGAACCAGTTCGTCCGTGACCCGCCCCGCTGATCGTTCTGGCCCAGATCTTCGGCACATCGCTCAGGTTCAGCGTCAAAGGTGTCTCTGACGCCTTGGTAAACGAGTGGGGGCTAGCGACGATGAATCTCGGCATACTCATCGCCGCCGCGCACTGCTCACGGCCGCCGCGCAGTTGAGCCTTATTCTGGGGCATCCCGCTTACCGGCAAACTGTGGATGTCGTTGCGCGCGCATGAAATGGTCACTCCATCCCTGCCAGGCTACCTGCTCGGCGTCATGGTCATGCGTCCCTTGCTCGAGCGGCAAACACCATCGGTTTCGGCCAGCAGCTCATAACAAGGCCCATCCAACCACGCCGAAACTGACCCCGGTCAGGACAAAGGCGAACAGCGCCAGCAATCCGTCCCTCGAGATCAGTGCGAGACCGAATACCGTCAGCGTCGCCCCGGCGATATTCGCCGAGAACGGTACGAACTCCATCAGTGGCATCAGGATGGCGACCATCATGGCGAGAACAGCCACGCCGTAACGGGCACCGCCATTGACGAGAAAGGTCAGTCGGGGGCGCAGAAAACGATCGACGAATCGCGCGGTCGGCGTCATCCAGACGACAACCTTGTGCAGGGTTTGCCGCCGAATGCGCCGATCGAGCAGGAACTCGGGCATCCAGAAATACTCACGCCCCAGCATCAGTTGCAGGGCGACCAGAAAGACGAACACGCCGATCAGGGTCGGAACGCCGGGAATGTCACCGATCACCGGCGCGATCGTGACCAGCCCGGCCAGCAGCAGCATCGGCCCGAACGATCGGCGGCCGACCAGGTCCAGCACCGTCGCCAGACGAACCGACTCACCCTGCTCGCGAATGTTCGCCAGCAGCTGCAGCAGGCCAACCAGCCCTTCGGGCTCCCTATCCCGGTGGGCTGTCCGATCGTCACCACAATCACATGAATCCGCCATCGATACCCTCAACAAACGTATGCCTCACGCCTCCAACCGGGGTTTGTCGAGACCAAATCGTCCGGCCAACGACGCGCTGGATCAAACCGCAAGTCGGCGGTGTACCCGATCCTCGTGCCCTTATGCGACCTTCGGTCTAGGCTGAGGCACTCTGACGCCTTCCACGTAACCGCCTGCGAACCCACTTTTCCAACTCGAGCAGGGCAAACAGCGTCACGCCGATAGCGATGATCTCCATCCCGTGAATGAAGTCGACCGGCCGCGTGTCGAACAGGCGCTCCATGAACGGAGCATAGGTGAACAGCAACTGCAGGCCGACCACGACAGCCACGGCGATCAGTACGGCCGGTGTGCCCTTGATCCGCGCAAACCCGAGCGAGCTGCTGTCCAGGTAACGGATACTGAACAGGTAGAAGACTTCCATCACCACCAGGGTGTTGACGGCATAGGTGCGCGCCTCCTCCAGGGTCGAGCCGTGGAACTGGCTCCAGGCGAAGATCCCGAACACGCCGCTGACGAACAACGTCGACACGAATCCGATCCGCCAGAGCAGGAAGGCCGACAGCATCGGCTCGTCGCGCCGCCGTGGCGGACGCCGCATGACGTTCGGTGCGGGGGGCTCGAAGGCCAGCGCCATGGCCAGACCGACGCTACTGACCATGTTCACCCAGAGGATCTGCAACGGGGTGATCGGCAGGGTCAGACCGACCAGCACGGCCGTCAGGATCGCCAGCGATTCACCGCCGTTGACGGGTAGCAGGAACAGGATGGCCTTCTTGAGGTTGTCGTAGACCGTGCGACCCTCGCGCACCGCTTGAGCGACCGAGGCGAAGTTGTCGTCGGCCAGCACCATCTCGGCGGCCTCGCGGGCCACCTCGGTGCCACCATGGCCCATGGCCACCCCCACGTCGGCACGCTTGAGTGCCGGCGCATCGTTGACGCCGTCGCCGGTCATCGCGACCACCTGCCCCTGAGCCTGCAGGGCGGTCACCAGGCGGAGCTTGTGCTCCGGAGTGGTCCGGGCGAAGACATCCACCGTCATCGCCTTGCGTGCCAGTTCCTCGTCGTCGAGACCATCGATCTCGTGGCCGGTGATGACCTCGTCGACGTTCTCGAGCGCAAGCTGGCGCGCGATCCCGGCAGCCGTCCGGGCGTGGTCTCCGGTGATCATCTTGACCCGGATGCCGGCCGTCCGGCAGTCGTGCACGGCCACGATCGCCTCGTCTCGCGGCGGATCCATCAGCCCGAGCAGGCCGAGGAAGGCCATGCCGTCGTCCAGGTCATCGTAGCTCAACGTGCGATGCTCCGCCGGCACGCGGCGCACGGCGATGCCGAGCATCCTTTGGCCCTCGGTGGCGATGTTCTCGATCCGGCCTTCCCAGTACGGGCGATCGAGCGGCTGGCCTCCACCTTTCGCGTCTCGCTGCTCGCGGCATAGATCGAGAATGCGCTCGGGCGCGCCCTTGACGAAAATGTAGCCCTGCCCCTCGTGGTCGTGGTGCAAGGTGGCCATCAGCCGATGCTCGGTCTCGAAGGGAATGACGTCGGTGCGCGGCAGTCGCTCGTCTTCGTGATCGAGGTCGAGACCCGCCTTCATGGCGCCGACCAGAAGCGCCCCCTCCATCGGGTCTCCGTCGACCTGCCACACGTCCCCGTGGCGGCGCAGGGAGGCATCATTGCACCGCGCGGCGGCCTGCACGGTTTCCCGCAACACCGGCACCCCCTCCGGATCGACCTCGCCGCCGTCGATGGAGAAACCGCCGTGCGGATCGTAGCCCGCCCCGCTGGCGGTGAACGTTTCTCCCGACGTCACCACGGTGCGCAGGGTCATCTCGTTGCGTGTGAGCGTGCCGGTCTTGTCCGAGCAGATGACCGACACCGAGCCGAGCGTCTCCACAGCGGGCAGGCGGCGGATGATCGCCTTGCGCCCCGCCATGCGCTGGACGCCTATCGCCAGCGTCACGGTCAGGATGGCGGGCAACCCCTCGGGTATCGCCGCCACGGCGAGACCCACCACCGTCATGAACATCTCGGTGGCCTCCCGGCCCTGCAGCCAGAACCCGTAGGCGAACACCGCCGCCGAGATGCCGACGACGACCATGGCCAGCAGTCGGGCGAAGCGGTCCATCTGCTCGAGCAACGGGGTCGTGATGGACTCGACCTCGGCGAGCATGCCGCTGATACGGCCGATCTCGGTGTCCGCCCCCGTGGCCACCACCACGCCGACACCCTGACCGCCGGCCACCAGGGTGCCGGAATAGGCCATCCCGACACGGTTGCCCAGGTCGGCATCCGGCGCGACCGGCTCGACCGCCTTTTCCACGGCCACCGATTCTCCGGTCAGCACCGCTTCCTGGACACGCAGGTTGTGCACGCGCAATAGCCGCAGGTCGGCCGGCACCTTGTCGCCCGGCTCGATCAGCACCACGTCCCCGGGCACCAGTTCCTCGGCCGGCAACGTGCGCCGCTTCCGGTCCCGGGTGACCGACGCCCGCGGCGAGAGCATGTGCCGGATGGCTTCCAGCGCCTGCTCGGCCTTGCCCTCCTGAACAAAGCCGATCACCGCATTGACCACCACCACGCCCAGGATCACCCAGGTGTCGATCCAGTGACCGAGCAGCGCGGTGACGACGGCCGCGCCGATCAGGATCTGGATCAGGAGGTTGTTGAACTGGGCGGCAAGACGCGCAATCGGGCTGCGCCGTTTTCCGGCCGGCAGCCGATTCGGTCCATGCGACTCCAAGCGGCGATCCGCCTCGGCCTGGCTCAACCCATCCTTGCCGCTGTCGACACGTGACAGTGCCTCGTCGGTGTCCAGGCTGTGCCAGTCGGTCACCTGATCGCGTCGTTCCGCCATGCCGCCCCCATCATGATGCCGGGATCGTCCCCGGGATATTCCGCCCCGAGCTTACGACACAGAACCTCGACCGACATCCTGCATGTTTCCCGGCCGCCGGATCGGCCACCCGTCGCGGGTTCCAGCTCGGTCGAGCACAGAAGTATGGTGTAGAATTCGAGGTTATTCCGCCCGGGGTCCCAGCCCCGGGTTTTGCCATTGACGACTGACAGGGCGGTCCGTCCGGTTTCGTCGTCCGATCAGCCATTTGCGGGTTCCGAGGTTGCCGCTCCCATGATCTTCCGCTTCCCCATCGTCATCATCGACGAGGATTTCCGTTCCGAGAACGTCTCCGGTCTCGGCATCCGTGCTCTGGCCGACGCGATCCGTGCCGAGGGCGAGGAAGTGCTCGGGGTGACCAGTTACGTCGACCTCGCCGCCTTCGCGCAGCAACAGGCCCGGGTATCCGCCTTCGTCATCTCCATCGATGACGAGGAATTCCATGGTGGCAACGCCTCGGTGGACGAATCGCTGGAGGTCATCGTCCAGCTACGCAACTTCATCCAGGAGATCCGCTTTCGCAACGCGGACATCCCGATCTTCCTCTACGGCGAGACTCGCACCAGTCGCCACCTGCCCAACGACGTGTTGAAGGAGCTGCACGGCTTCATCCACATGTTCGAGGACACGCCCGAGTTCGTCGCCCGGCACGTCATCCGCGAGGCGCGCAGCTACCTCAGCTCGCTCGCCCCGCCGTTCTTCCGCGCGCTGACCGGCTACGCCGCCGACGGGTCGTATTCCTGGCACTGTCCGGGGCATTCCGGCGGGGTGGCCTTTCTCAAGAGCCCGGTCGGCCAGATGTTCCACCAGTTCTTCGGCGAGAACTTGCTGCGCGCCGACGTCTGCAACGCCGTCGACGAGCTCGGCCAGCTGCTCGACCACACCGGACCGGTGGCCGCCTCGGAGCGGAACGCCGCGCGCATCTTCAACGCCGACCACCTGTTCTTCGTCACCAACGGCACCTCGACTTCCAACCGCATGGTCTGGAACTCGAACGTCGCCCCCGGGGACGTGGTGGTCGTCGACCGCAACTGTCACAAGTCGATCCTGCACTCGATCATCCTCACCGGGGCGATCCCGGTGTTCCTGATGCCGACGCGCAACCACTACGGCATCATCGGACCGATCCCGCGCAGCGAGTTCTCCAGGGAGAACATCGAGAAGAAGATCGCCGAGCACCCGTTCGCCGGCAAGGCCGAGGATCAGCAGCCCAAGATCCTGACCATCACCCAGTCGACCTACGACGGCATCCTCTACAACGTCGAGGAGATCAAGGACGAGCTCGACGGCTTCGTCGAGGTGCTGCACTTCGACGAGGCCTGGCTGCCGCACGCCGCCTTCCACGACTTCTACGGCGATTACCACGCCATCGGTGCCGACCGGCGCCGCTGCAACGACTCGGTGATCTACTCGACCCAGTCGACCCACAAGCTGCTTGCCGGCCTGTCGCAGGCCTCCCAGGTGCTGGTGCAGGACTGCGAGAAAAAGCGCTTCGACCAGGACGTGTTCAACGAGGCCTACTTGATGCACTCCTCGACCTCGCCGCAGTACGCGATCATCGCCTCCTGCGACGTGGCCGCCTCGATGATGGAGCCGCCGGGCGGCACCGCCCTGGTCGAGGAGTCGATCTTCGAGGCGATGGACTTCCGTCGCGCCATGCAGAAGGTGGATGCCGAGTACGGTGACGACTGGTGGTTCAAGGTCTGGGGGCCGGATACCATCCCCGAGGAAGGCATCGGCACGCGCGATGACTGGATGCTGCACGAGGACGACCGCTGGCACGGCTTCGGGCAGGTGCCGACCGGGTTCAACATGCTCGACCCGATCAAGGCGACCATCATCACGCCCGGCCTCGACGTCGACGGCGACTTCCACGACTGGGGCATCCCGGCGGCGATCGTCACCCGCTATCTCGCCGAGCACGGGGTGGTCGTCGAGAAGGCCGGCCTCTACAGCTTCTTCATCATGTTCACCATCGGCATCACCAAGGGCCGCTGGAACACGCTCCTGACCGCGCTACAGCAGTTCAAGGACGAGTACCAGCGCAACCAGCCGCTGTGGCGGATCATGCCGGAGTTCGTCAACAAGCATCCGCGCTACGAGCGGGTCGGGCTGCGCGACCTCTGCGAGAAGCTCCATGCCGTCTACCGCGAACACGACGTCGCCAGGCTGACCACGGAGATGTACCTCTCCGACATTCAGCCAGCCATGCGCCCGGCGGATGCCTGGTCGAAGATGGCGAGAAAGCAGATCGACCGCGTGCCGATCGACGAACTCGCAGGACGGATCACCGCATCGCTGGTCACACCCTACCCCCCCGGCATTCCGCTGCTGGTCCCCGGTGAGCGGTTCAATGCGCGTATCGTCGAGTACCTGAAATTCGTTCGGCACTTCAACAAGCAGGTACCGGGCTTCGAGACCGACGTCCACGGCCTGGTGGCCGAGGACACCGAAGAAGGGCTGCGTTACTTCATCGATTGCGTGCGCGACGATTGATCGAAAGCCGACGTAAGTCGGCCCATCGCTATGTCAGGCAGCGGTCAGGCCACCCACGGCCAGGCTGGCCACGGTCAGCAGGTAGAACACACCGAACAACACGAACAGACCGTCGAGCGCGACCAGTGCCAGGCCGAACGCGACCACGGCCAGGCCCGCCGCCGTCGCCGAGAAGGGCACGAGCTCCATGACCGGCATGGCGAGACCGAGCACCAGGCAGATCGCAGCGATCAGCAACGCGCCGCCATTCGATGCCAGCAAAGACAGACGGGGGCGTAGCCACCAGTCGATGAACCGTGCCGGCCGGTCCAGCCATGCGAGTGCACGCCGGAGTCGAGCACTCGAGATATGCCGATCGAGCAGCCAGCGCGGCAACCAGAACACGTCTCGCCCCATCACGAGTTGCAGCGAGATCAGCACCAGGCCCACGCCCATCGTGGTCGGCATACCCGGCAGTCCGCTTAAGGGAGAGACCAGGATCACGCCGATCAGCAACAGCACGGGCCCGAACGAGCGCGTGCCCAGAGCATCCATGATCGTGCCGAGATAGACCTCATCCCGCTCCGAGGCCACTTGGGCAATCCGTTGCAGAAGATCACCCAGGTTGCGGGGCGGCTGGCCGATGGTCACCAGCCGCCCCGGCTGCGTTCGATCGTCATCTCGCGGCATGAGCGCTCTCCCCAGTGTGCCGCCCAAGTGGAAGCCGGCGTGTGCCGTTGAAAGGCCTAGGCTGCGCGGTTAACGCAGTCCAAGACCGCCACGAGACACGCCGGTTCGCACGACACGCCACAGCAAACGAGAAACAGCGCCGTGGCTCGCCTCGTCCAGCCAGCCGAACGTTGCTCCGGCAATGCCGGCAAGCCCGAGGGTTTTCCAGGGATGCTGATCGATGCCCACCGACACCGGCAACCAGACGATGTCGATCTCCATCGAGACTCGACGCCCGGATGCCCGCAACGCCGCCTTGGCAGCCCGCACTTCGTCGACGGGCGACAGCTCACGACGCTGGCTGGCGCCGGTGTCAGTGCCGGCGTCGACGAACCGTGCGTGCGCTTCGAGCCGATCGATGCCGCTCATCGTAGCCATCGATATGCCCAGAAGGCGAAGACTGCACCCATCGTCAAGCAAAGCCCGGCGATAACCGCAAAACCGCCGGCCGCCCCCCAGAACGGCGTCACCCAGTGGTATACGGCGGCGAGCGCGAGGCCGATACCGGCGAGCGCCAACAGCGCGACAACACCCAGCAGCACCACGGCGGCGGCGACGCGCCCGACCTGCTGCCGCAACAATCGTCCCTCGGCCTCGACCAGATGAGTCAGGGCGAGGACATAATCAGTCAAGGCTTTCAGCGTCGACCTCCGTCGAGCAACTTGGCAATCACGAAACCGACACCGAAGGCGGCCACCACCGACGTCAGGGGGTGACGCCCGACGAGCTGTTCGGCTTCTTCCACGCCCTTCTCGCCACGTTCACGTGCCCTCTCGTAGCCTCGATTGAAGGTTTCCATGCCCTCGTCGAACGCGGCCTTGACCTCGTCTCGCGCCTGATTGGCCCGATAGCGTACCTGCGCCTCGTTCTGTTCCTTGAAGGCCTTGAGCAGGTCACCCATGTCGCCACGAAGTTTGGCCAGATCGGCCTTGACCGCATCGAGCTCGGCATTGCTGTCTTTTTCTGGAGACTGTGCCATGTCATTGATCCTCGTGATATGTGATGGAGCCTGTCGCGTCCATCAAAAGACTAGTCGCCCCGACGGCCGAATCCAAATCCGCCCTTGCAGATCTCCTAAGCACCTGATCGGTCATGACCGGATCGGGAGCGTCGTTGCCCGTGTCGCGACTGCACCCGGCCTTGGCCACCGTCTCATTGCAGACAGCAGGGAAACGGGATATAACCCATTGAAACAGCCACAACCGAACCGTATTCATGACACCGATCGGCGCCTCGTTATCCAGCCTGCCTCCCGCCCCGGCCCTTATGCCGGGCGGCGTGGCCGACGTGGGGTCCCGTGCCATCGGAGCCGGCGCGGGTGGCGGAGAGCCGGCATCAGGCGCCAATGCAACGGGCAACACGAGACCGTCCACCCCAGGGCAACGCGCAAGCGAGGGGCAAGTAGCCCCTACCCCCACCCCGGACCGCAGAGCAACCGCCGAGGAACAGCGCGCCCTGGTCGAGCTCAAGGCGCGCGACCAGGAAGTACGAGCCCACGAGAACGCCCATCGTGCTGCCGGCGGCGATCTGGTGCGCGGCGGGTCATACGACTACCAACAGGGACCCGACGGCAAGCGCTACGCGATCGGCGGCGATGTCCAGATCGACACCACCCCCGTACCCGGGGATCCTCAAGCCACGGCGGAGAAGATGGCCCGGGTGATTCGTGCCGCACTGGCCCCGGCCGAGCCCTCGCCCACCGACCTGGCCGTCGCCGCCCAGGCGACCGCCGAACGCAATCGCGCTCTCGCCGAGAAAGGTTCGACCAACGACGAACCCGCCGAAAACGGCAACACAAGCGAAACCAACGGTGTCACCGGCACCTATCGCCGCGCGACCGAACCATCCATCGCCGGCGCCACCTTCGACGCCACCGCCTGACGCCCCCCGATCATGGCGTCGTCGTTACCTCCAGGCGCCGAAACCGACCGATTGCCGCATCCGGTCACGATCAGCCCATCAACAGGTACTTGGTCTCCAGGTACTCGTCGAGTCCCTCGATGGCGCCTTCCCGGCCGAGGCCGGATGCCTTCACGCCGCCAAACGGGGCCGCGGCGTTGGAGATCAGCCCCGCGTTGATGCCGATCATCCCCGCCTCGATCGCCTCGGCGACGCGCCAGATCCGGTGGACGTTCTCGCTGTAGAAGTAGGCGGCCAGGCCAAACGGCGTGTCGTTGGCCATCTCGATCGCCTCGGCCTCGTCGCGAAAGCGGGATACGGCGACCAGTGGACCGAAGGTCTCTTCCTGCATCACCTGCATGGACTGGCGGATCTCGGTCAACAGGGTGGGTAGCACGTAGTTCTCGCCACGCGGGTCCCGCCCCCCGCCGGCCAGCAGTCGCGCGCCCTGCCCGGTCGCCTCCTCGATCTGGGCCATTACCTTGTCGGCAGCCCCCTTGTCGATCAGGGGCGTCACGTCGGATTCCGGGTCCATCCCGTCGCCCAGCTGCAGGGTGCCGATACGGCGCCTGAGCCGCTCGACGAAGGCATCATGCACGCCGTCCTGGACGTAGAAGCGATTGACACAGACGCAGGTCTGGCCGGTGTTGCGGAACTTGGCGGCGATCGCCCCCTCGACCGCGGCGTCAAGATCGGCGTCATCGAACACGATGAAAGGGGCGTTGCCGCCCAGTTCCAGCGAGATCTTCTGCACGTTGCCCGCCGCCTCACGCATCAGCCGGCTGCCCACCTCGGTCGAGCCGGTGAACGAGAGCTTGCGCACCGTCGGGTTTGCCGTCATCTCGCCGGCGATCTCGCCAGCCGATCCGGTCAGCACGTTGAAGACCCCGGCGGGCATGCCCGCCCGTTCGGCGAGCACGGCGAGTGCCAGCGCCGAGAATGGCGTGGCACTCGCCGGCTTGACCACGATGGGGCAGCCGGCGGCCAGCGCAGCGGCGGCCTTGCGGGTGATCATCGACGAGGGAAAGTTCCATGGCGTGATCGCCGCACACACGCCGATGGGCTGGCGCAGCACGACGATCCGCTGACCGGGCTTCGCCGCGGGGATGGTGCGCCCGTAGGCACGGCGGGCCTCCTCGGCGAACCACTTGAGAAACGAGGCGGCATAGCGGATTTCCCCGGCCGATTCGGCCACGGGCTTGCCCTGCTCGAGCGTCATGATCCGCGCCAGCGTCTCCTCGTGCTCGAGCATCAGCTCGTACCAGCGATAGAGGATCGACCCACGCGCCTCGGCGGTCTGCTCCCGCCAGGCCGGCCAGGCACGTTCGGCCGCCTCGATCGCCCGCCGGGTATGCTCGCCAGCCAGTCTTGGGACGGCACCGATGGTCTGTCCATTGGCCGGATTGTCGACCTCGATCCGGTCGCCGTCGTCCGTGGCCACCCACTGACCATCGATGAAACATTCCTCTCGGAACAGTTGATTGGCGCGGATTTCTTCGAGAATGGATGGGCTCATGGGGACCCTTCAGACGGTGGGATTGGGGTAGCGCGCATCGATCGCGTCGATCGCCTCGAGCAACTCCGCCGAGAGTGACACGTCGGTGGCGGCAATGTTCTCTTCAAGTTGAGTCAGGTTGGTGGCACCGATAATGGTCGCCGCCACCTCGGGCCGCCGCAGGGTGAACGCAATGGCCATCTGCGCAGGCGTCAGGCCGTGTTCGCGCGCCAGCTCCACGTAGGCTCGGGTGGCCGCCGCGGCGTTGGGTTTCTCGTAACGCTGACCAAAATCCGGGAACTGCGTGATCCGCCCGGTAGCAGCGGGGTTATCGACGTACTTGCCGGTCAGGTGGCCGAAGGCGAGCGGACTGTAGGGCAGCAATGCCACGTCCAGCTCGTTGCATACCTCGGCCAGACCACCGGTCTCGAAGCTGCGATTCATCAGATGATAGGCATTCTGCACCGAGGTCACCACGGGCAGGTCATGGCGCCGGGCCGCCTCGACGAACGCCATCACGCCGAACGGCGTCTCGTTCGACAGGCCCAGGTAGCGGATCTTCCCCGCCTCGACCTGCTCGGCCAGCGCTCGCAACTGCTCGTCGATCGGTTCGCTTTCCCAGCGTCGCTCCGGGTCGTAGTAGACCTGGCCGAACTTGGGTACGTAACGATCCGGCCAGTGGATCTGGTAGAGGTCGACGTAGTCGGTCTGCAACCGCTGCAGACTGTCGTCGATGGCCCGTCGCACCTGTTCGCGCGTCACGCGCGGTCCGCCCCTGACGTGGTTGAGGCTGGTGCGGCCGGCCCCGGTGATCTTGGTGGCGAGGACCAACTGGTCCCGGGGCTGGTTGCGCAGCCAGGTACCGATGTAGCGCTCGGTTCGCCCCTGGGTTTCGGCCCGCGGCGGGACCGGGTACATCTCGGCGGTATCGATGAAATTGATGCCGGAGGCGACCGCGTGATCCAGTTGCCGGTGGGCCTCGGTCTCGCTGTTCTGCTCGCCGAAGGTCATGGTCCCAAGGCAGATTTCGCTTACCTCGAGGCCACTGTTGCCAAGACGTCGGTATTCCATCGTTGCTCCACGCGTTTTAGTCTGTGTCGTCATGCCGGACGCATGGCGCAAACGTCCCCGCCTTGGGATGAGCCACGTCCGGTCCAGCCAGCCCTGTAGAGTAGCCAAGATGACAGACGTTTCCAGCCAGGTCGCCGCCGCCCACCTCGAGCTGATCGAGGCGATCACCACCGCGCTCTCCCCTCAGCCGGACACGACAGCCCGGATCGCCGCCCGATCGATGATCGTGCGCTACCGGGAAGACGGCTGGCAGGCGCTCGCCGATATCCTGGAATCAAGGCTGGCCGACCGGAGCGACGATATCCCCGAGGCCTCCCGCTCCACGCTGGACGAGGAGGACCGCCTCATACTCTCTGCCATCGACCGGGCCATCGCTGAGCCAGATTGGCTGGAAGGCGTGGTCGAACAGGCCGAGATCGACGCCGCCGAGCAGATCGCCGCCCTGATACTGGCCGCGACCTGGGGCGAACGCGAGGCCCTGGCCGCCTTGAACGAGATGCGCGAGGCGGCCCAGGCAGCGGGTGTCGATGGTTCGACGGCCCATGCCTTCGTCGCCATGGTCGAGGGCGAGCGCAATCGTCACACCCTGCTCGCGACACACGTCAATGCCCAGGCCGGGCTGGTCGAGCGGACGCTGGATGCCCTCGAACGACGCGAACGCGACGAGAGCTGATGGCGCTACGCGTCTATTCGCCGAGAATGGTGGCCTCCGCCCGCAACTGGCCGCTGACCTGGCACATCAACTCGTAGCTTATCGTCCCGGCCGCCTGGGCTATCTGGTCGATGGAAAGGGCGCCGCCCCAGCATTCGACCTCGTCGCCCACCCGCGCCTCGACGCCGCGCAGATCCACGGTGACCAGGTCCATCGATACCCGGCCGACCACCTGGCAGCGCCGCCCGTTGACCAGGATCGGCGTGCCGTCCGGGGCGTGGCGCGGGTAGCCATCGCCATAACCGACCGAGGCCAGCCCCACCGGCATGGTCTCGGGGGCGATGAAGCGCCCGCCGTAACCGATCGGCTCGCCGCTGGGCACCTCGCGCACGGCGACCAGGACCGTCTTCAGGGTCATCGCGGCCTGCAGCCGGTGTTGGGCCGCCTCACCGAAGATGAAGGGGTTGCCGCCGTAGAGCATGATGCCGGGGCGCACCCAGTCACCGGCGGCCGCATGTGCCCCCAACAGCCCGGCCGAGTTGCACAGGCTGGTCTCGCCATCCCAGTTCGCCGCCACCGATCTGAATGTCGCGATCTGCCGTTGCGTGGGTGCCGGGTCCGGCTCGTCGGCACGGGCGAAATGCGTCATCAGACCGATCCGGCCATCGATCGCGGCGCTTCGCTCGAGGCGCTCGCGGGCCGCTGCCACGCGCTCGGGCATCAGCCCCTCCCGGTGCATGCCCGTGTCCACCTTGATCCAGGCACGGACACCACGGACCGGCAAGGTCGCGTCGTATCGCTCGAGCAGTTCGAGTTGCGCCGGGTCGTGGAAGACCAGCTCGAGCGAACGCGTCGCGGCCACCTCGAGCTCGTCGGGAAGCAAGGCCCCCTGCATCACCAGGATGCGCTCCGCGAAACCGGCCTCGCGCAGGGCCACCCCTTCGCCAGGCGTCGCCACGGCGAACCCGTCGGTCCCCGCCGCGGAGAAGGCGCGCGCCGCCGTCAACAGCCCGTGGCCGTAGCCGTCGGCCTTCACCGCGGCAAAGACCGACCGACCGCCCGCCGCCTCGCGGGCCACGCCAAGGTTGTGCCGCATGGCCGCGGCATCGATCAGGAGCCGTGCCCGCCGCATCACCGGTAGGCTTCCGGCACGCTCTCGGGGCTGATGAAATCCTCGAACCGCGTGTTCTGGCCGCGGAAGGTCATCGGCACGGTCCCCACCGGACCATTACGCTGCTTGCCGATGATGATCTCGGCCATGCCCTTCTTCTCGGTATCCGGCTCGTAGACCTCTTCCCGGTAGATGAACATGATGATGTCGGCATCCTGCTCGATCGCACCGGATTCGCGCAGGTCCGACATGACGGGACGCTTGTTGGGACGCTGCTCGAGCGAGCGGTTCAGCTGGGAGAGCGCGATCACCGGCACGTCGAGCTCCTTGGCCACCGCCTTGAGCGAACGCGAGATCTCCGAGATCTCGGTGGTGCGGTTCTCCTTGGAACCCGGTACCTGCATCAGCTGCAGGTAGTCGACCACGATCAGGCCGAGATCCTCCTCGCGGGCCAGCCGGCGGGCCCGCGAACGCAGGTCCGACGGCGAGAGTGCCGGCGTGTCGTCGATGTAGATCTTCGTCTGGCTCAACTGCCCGACCGCCCCGGAAATCCGGTGCCAGTCACTGTCCTCGAGCCGACCAGTACGGACCTTGGTCTGGTCGATGCGGCCCAGCGAGGAGAGCATCCGCACGGCAAGCTGGTCGCCGGGCATCTCCATCGAGAACACGGCCACGGCCTTCTTGCTGTAGAGGGCGACGTTCTCGGCAATGTTCATCGAGAACGTCGTCTTGCCCATCGAGGGACGCCCGGCGACGATGACCAGATCACCCTTCTGCAGCCCGGTGGTCATCTCGTCGAGATCGCTGAAGCCGGTGCTGATGCCCGTGATCTCGCCCTTGTTCTCGTAGAGCTCGGCGATGCGGTCCATGGCCACCGTCAACAGGTCCGTGATGCTCTGAAAGCCGCGCCGCGTGCGCGAGCCCTCGTCGGCAATCGCGAAGATCTGCTTTTCGGCCAGTTCCAGCACGTCGTAGGCCGTCTGCCCCTCGGTCTGGTAGCTCTTGCGCGAGATCTCGGTGCCCACCTCGATCAGGCGGCGCAGCAGCGAGTGCTCGCGGATGATCTCGGCGTAGGCGGCAATGTTGGCCGCACTCGGCACGGAATCGACCAGCGCGGCGAGGTAGTCGTTGCCGCCGATGTCGTCCAGCTTCTCGAGCGTCTTCAGACGTTCGGAGACCACCATGGCGTCGAACGGCTGGTTCCGTTCGGCCAGTTCGCCGATCACCTGGAAGATCACACGGTGATCGTGAAAGTAGAAATCCGCCGAGGTGAGCTTGTCGCCGACCTGCTCGAAGGCGAGCGGGTCGAGCATCAGGCCGCCCAGCACGGCCTGCTCGGCCTCCTGCGAATGCGGGGGCACGCGCAGTGCCAACGGCGAACCCCCGGTGGCATTCGCGCTGCGACGGGGCTTGGGCGTTTCGGAGTCGTATTCCGGAAGTGACATGAATCTCGCGTACCAGAAGGTGTCAGGGCGCTGGGGGCCTGGTCAGAGGGGCTTGACCTCGTCCCGGCCGCGACGGCCGGGGCCGAACCCGAATCAGACGGAAGATGATACGCCTTGCACTCGGCATTGACCACGACGAGACCGGCCGGTTCCGGCCCCCACCAGCACAGCTTGGAGTGCCGGACACACGGGAGGAAAACAGAAAGGCCCGCGCCTCATGCGAGGGCGGGCCTTGTCGTCACCGCGATCACCAACACGGACCCGTCTGGGCCCTTGGGCAATCGATCGCGCGATTACTGTTCGGGAACAACGACGACGTTGATCTCGACGTCGACTTCCGAGTGCAGGTGCAGCTGGATCGGGAACTCGCCCAGGGCACGCAGGGCGCCCTCCGGCATCCGCACCTCACGCTTCTCCATCTCGACACCGAAGGTCTCGGTGACGGCGGCGGCGATCTCGTCGGTTCCGACCGATCCGAACAGCTTGCCTTCCGAACCGGCCTTGACCGGGATGGTGACGCTGGCCTCTTCACCGATCTTCTCGGCACGAGCCTGGGCGGCAGCCAGCTCTTCGGCGGCCTTCTTCTCGAGCTCGGCGCGGCGCGCCTCGAACTCTTCCATGTTGGCCTTGGTGGCCGGCTTGGCCTTGCCGTACGGGATCAGGAAGTTACGGGCATAACCCGGGCGGACGCGAACCACGTCGCCCAGCGAGCCCAGGTTCTCGACCTTACTCAACAGAATGACTTGCATGGATATTGACTCCTGGAATCGGGGGACGGACGCGATCAGTGACGGTCGGTGTACGACAGCAGGGCCAGGAAGCGCGCACGCTTGATGGCGGTCTGCAGCTGACGCTGATAGCGGGCGTTGGTACCGGTCACGCGGCTCGGCACGATCTTGCCGGTCTCGGTGACGTACTGACGCAGGGTGTCAATGTCCTTGTAATCGATGTGCTTCACGCCCTCGGCGGTGAAACGGCAAAAACGCTTGCGACGGAAAAAACGGGCCATGGATCAAACCTCTTGAAACTTATTCGCTGGAGTCGTCTGACTTGTCGTCGTCACGACGCTCTTCGCGCTTCTCTTCATCGTCACGACGGCGCGGGCGACGCTCGGCTTCGCGCTCCTGCATCATCGGGGAGGCGTCGGTGTAGGCCTCGTCGCAACGGATGGTCATGTGACGCAGGACGGCGTCGTTGAACTTGAACGCTTCCTCGAGTTCGGCAAGGGCAGCCTGGTCGGTCTCGACGTTCATCAGCACGTAGTGCGCCTTGACCAGTTTCTTGATCGGGTAGGCCAGCTGGCGGCGACCCCAGTCCTCGAGGCGATGGACCGTGCCCTGCGCGGCTTCGATGATGCCGCGGTAGCGCTCGATCATGGCCGGGACCTGGTCGCTCTGGTCCGGGTGGACCATGAAGACGATTTCGTAATGACGCATGGATCAAAACTCCTGTGGATTGAAGGCAGCCTGCCGCATGCGGAACGGTCAGGCAGGAGAAACAAGGCGCGCATTCTACGCTGACTCGATCGCACCATCAAGGCCTTGGGGGCTTGCCCGCCTGTCCCATCGAAGGAAAGTCTTTCGATAGCGGCCCATCCGCTCCCCTCACACAAGCGACTTCCCATCGGTATTCCGAAGGGAAACCACGGGGTCGCCCGGGCACAAAAAGACCCGGGCAGGGCCCGGGTCCGAAACAACGACCATCATAGCCGGATCACAGAGACTCGATATACGCACCGAGGTTCTTCATGTCGTCCTCGCTGAGGGAGGCGGCATTGGGCGCCATCTGCGCATAGTCGTCCCCGGCCAGTCCCTTTTCCTTCAGCGCCTCCTTGTCACCCGCCTTGTAGAGCGCAAGAACCTCGGCGACCTCGTCCTGGCTCTGGCCCTGCAGAGACGGATAGACGTCCGAGCCCTCGCCCTTGGCGCCGTGGCAGGCGGCACAGACCGAGTCGTACTTCGACTTGCCCGCGTCGGCGTCAGCAGCCATCGCCTGCGGGCCCATCAAGGCGAACGCAAGACCGGCAAGACCTGCAATCGTGGATCTCATGGCGAATTCCTCCATTGCTAGCGTGGTACATCACGCCCAGTCCCGAATAACGGCGGACCGGAACTGATCGCGCGCCAACCTAACATGGCAGATTTTCGGCAACAAATCCCGAATAAACGGGTCGATCGGCCTCGTCCAGCCGGAATCGAACATGCGACCGGAGTGAAATCTCGGGCGTTGGAGCGGTAACCGGGCTTTGGCCTCGCTGACCGGCGTCCGCCCTGCCCGCGCCCGTCCGCCCGCTTCGGACCGGCAATGCGGGAGCCACCCGCGATCATGTCCTGCCGATCGATCGTTCGAGCCGACCGAGGCGAACCCCCGCTCATAAATCCCTTGTATCTACCCATAGTCGGAATTATTCTCATTGCGGTTGAGTAACGCATCCGCATGACACATCCCTCGGAGGATTCACGATGGAATCGATCACGCGCCAACTGGCTCGCCTTTCGGCCCTGCCCCTGGCACTGCTATTCGCTCTCCCCTCTCAAGCGGCGGAAATCCGGTTGTCGTTGCCGCCGGATCCCAACGCCCTGCCGGTGTTCGTGCTCGAGGCGAAGCAGGAACGGTTCCTGCCGGAAGATGACCTCAAACTGGTCTCCAACCCGGCCGGGGATCCGTCGGCGATGCGAGCGATGATCCAGGCACGTCGGGTGGACTTCGCGCTGTTCAACCTGATCGGGGGCGTGCGGTTCCACGCAGGGGGCCTGCGGGATATCAGCCTGGTCACGCCCTGGGTCTGGCGGGGGATCTACCTCCTGCAACCGGTCGAGGACAACGACCTCGAAGAACTCGACGGTCAGCGCGTGCTGGTCGCACCCGGCACGTCCACGCCGCCCCACGTGGTCACGGCAGAGGTGCTGACCGACATGGGCATCCGGCCCGAATTCGTCACCGGCGGCGCCGGCACGGTGTTGATGGAGCAGCTGCGCGACCCGAAGCGGGCCCCCGCCGGCGTGGCCGCGCCCGAACCGCTGGTCAGCCAGATCCTCGATCGCCAGGAAGCACAGGACTGGGAGCAGCGCTGGGAGATCCGGCTTGATCCGGCCGAACAGCTCGGCGGCGAGATCCCGCTTGGGGCGCTCTGGCAGGCCCACCCGGACGTCGACCCCGAGGTCAGGCAACGGCTGGTCGCGGCTCTCGACGAGGTCGCCAACTGGCTCGAGGATCCGGCCAACCACGACGAGGCCGCCGCCATCGCCGCCGCGGGCTATCGCTCGTTCTTCCGAATGCCCGTTCCGGAATCGACCTTCCGCGGGCTACTCGCCGCCGAGCGCGTTCGCTGGGACACCGGCACCGATGCCGAGATGCGCCGCACGGTGAGGGCATATCTGCGCTCGGTGTTCGAACTCGACGCCCCGGCAGACCTGTTCCAGCGATGAACGCCCCCCGCCTGCAGGCCGCGCTGATCCCCCTGGCCGGTGTGACCGGCCTGGTGATCGGCTGGTGGCTGCTTGCCGGCCAGGTGCCCGACTCGATCCTGCCGGGGCCCGGACCGGTGATGAGCCACCTGCTCTCGGCCCTCTCCGAGGCAGCGATCTGGAAGGACACGGCCCTGACATTGACCAACGTGCTTGCCGCATTCCTGATCGCCGTCGTAGGCGGCACCCTGCTCGGGCTGTGGTCCGCCTCTTCGGCGGTGGTCGAACGGCTGCTTCACCCTCTGGTGGTCGTTATCGAGGCAGCACCGACCATCGCCTGGCTGGTGCTGGCCATTCTCTGGCTGGGTCTCGGCGCCGGACCGCCGATCCTGGTCGGCGTGAGCATGGCCCTGCCACTGATCGTCATCGCCACCAGCCACGGCCTGCGCGAGATCGACGCCGGGCTGCTGGACATGGCCCATGTCTATGGATTGTCGGGCTGGACCCGGCTGACCCGCATCCTGCTGCCCTCGCTGGCGCTGACCCTGGCCGGGGCCGCGTCAGGAGCACTCTCGGTTGCCTGGCGCGGCATCATCATGGCCGAGGCATTCTCGGCAAGTCACGGTCTCGGTCCGTCCCTGTGGGGCAGCTACCTCTACGGCGAGATCCACGACGTCTACGCGGTGATCCTGTGGATCATCCTGCTGGGTCTCGCCCTCGAGTACCTGCTGGTCCACCCCGCCAGAACACTGATCGGAAGGCGTCTGCGCCATGAATGACCATCGCTATTGCGACCTGCCGGCCTGTCCGCTCCAGTCCGGCGTGCAGCAACCATCCGCCCTCGACGGAATCCGGGGCGAACGCCTGCTCGCCCTCGACGGCGTCTGTCGCCACTTCGAGGGTAGTGCTGGCGTGCAGGGGATCGACCTGGCGGTCCACCGCGGCGAGATCCTCGGGGTCTGCGGACCGAGCGGCTGCGGCAAATCGACGCTGCTGCGACTGGTCGCCGACCGGGAGACCCCGACCGCCGGCCTTATCGACCGGCGGTTCGCCAGGCTGGGGATGGTATTCCAAGAGCCACACCTGCTCCCCTGGCTCACCGCCCGAGACAACGTGGCCCTGGTGAGGCGGAACAAGACTTCGGAGGGCCGGGAGGTCGCGCTGGCCACACTCGCCTCCGTCGGCCTGACGCACGCCGCGAGCCAGTACCCGGCACAGCTCTCCGGGGGCATGCGCCAGCGGGTCGGCATCGCGCGTGCCCTGGCCGCGGAACCCGACCTGCTGCTGATGGACGAACCCTTCTCCAGCCTGGACTACTTCACCGCCGTCGATCTGCTCGAGCTGGTCCGTCGTCGCGTGCTCGAACGGGGGATCGCCGTGGTGTTCGTCAGTCACGACGTGCGGGAAGTCGCCCGACTGTGCGATCGGGTGGTCGTGATGGGCGGAGCGCCGGGACGGCTGATCGACGAGCTGATCAATCCCCTGCCCCACGACGAACGCGGCTGCCGCCCCGGCGCGCTGGCTCGGTTCGAGGAGCAGCTGCTCGAGGCCATCCGCCGAGGGCAGCCCGACGACCCGGCCGCCTCTTGAGAATCAGTCACTGATGACGACGAAGGCGAGCGCGTAGGCCCGCTCGTCGGTCACCGACAGCGAGACCGTCCGCCCGCCCAACCGTTCCAGCGACATCGCGGCCACCCCGTCGAGCGCGACCTCCGGCCGACCGTTGCCGTCGTGCCGGGTCTGTATGTCCGCCAGGCGCAATCCGTCGCGAAAGCCGGTGCCCAGGGCCTTGGCCACCGCTTCCTTGGTCGCGAAGCGCTTGGCAAGCCAGGCCGAGGGGTCTCCCGCGGGCAGGCACTCGCGCTCCGCGGTGCCCAGCACCCGATCGGCCAGGCGGTCACCATGGCGCTCCCAGGCCCGGCGAATACGGGCGATCTCGACCAGGTCGGTCCCGATGCCGAGGATCATGAGCCCGAGGACTGCGCCCCGCGACGTGCGGCGTGCATGAGTTCCTTCATCTCCCGGACGGCGCCGGGAAGACCGGAGAACACCGCCTGCCCGATGATCGCGTGGCCGATGTTGAGCTCCTCGATCTGCTCGATCGCGGCGATCGCCGCCACGTTGTGGTAGTGCAGGCCGTGCCCGGCGTTGACGGCGAGGCCCACGTCGGCGGCATCACGTGCGCTCTGTCGAATCAGCTCGAGCTGCTCCTGTGCGGCATGGTCGTCCGCTGCATCGGCGTAGTGGCCGGTATGCAGTTCGATCACCGGGGCCTCGCAGGCCACCGCGGCGTCGATCTGGCGCGGGTCGGCGTCGACGAACAACGAGACCCGGATGCCGGCCTCGGCCATGCGGTCGCAGGCGGCGTGGATGCGGTCGATCTGTGCCGCCACGTCCAGCCCCCCCTCGGTGGTCAACTCCTCGCGGCGCTCGGGCACCAGGCAGACGTCATGGGGACGGATCCGGCAGGCAAGATCGATCATCTCGTCGGTCGCTGCCATCTCGAGATTCATGCGGGTCTGCAGCAGCTCGCGCAGGATCTGCACGTCCCGGTCCTGAATGTGGCGACGGTCCTCCCGCAGGTGCAGCGTGATGCTGTCGGCGCCCGACTGCTCGGCGAGCAATGCAGCCGTCACCGGGTCCGGATAGCGGGTGCCGCGGGCCTGTCGCAGGGTGGCCACGTGGTCGATGTTCAGACCGAGGAGCGGATACTGGGCGGTGACGCGGTTGGTCATGGTCGTCGGCTTCCGGGTTGGCGTTTGAGCGTGAATGGTGCGTCGGACAGTCTAACCGCTTGCATCGCCGGCCGGTGCCGACCGCCCCGAACCGGGCCACAACCGACGCGACAAAAACGGCGCGGACCCGACGTGGGGAGCAAGCAACGACTGCATGAGATCGCGGGCCTGGCGCCGGTCCTCGGGGTCGTCGAGCGTCTCGTCCTGGCGTAGCGCCAGCAGCACGCGACCGCTCACCGCGTTCGTACCGCCGGCCGGCACGATGTCGCCCTGCAGGCCGACGCGATAGTGACCTCCCGCCTCGATCGCTCGGCCGTCGGACGACCGCGACCAGTCGAGCCCGGCACCGAGGTGATCGAGCAGACGGCGCTCGAAGCGACGCACGGTCACGGAGACCGGCACGTCGGGCGATTCCAGCATGGCGAGACTCTTCCAGTAATCGAGAAACAGCCCCGGCACCGGCTCTTCCGGCCGCAGGGCCCGCAGGATCAGTTCGTGCAGGTAGAAGGCGCCGGCCAGTGACTGCCCGTGCAGAAAGCGCTGACCTTCGATCGGCTCGGCCGCTGTCAATATCGGCCAACCACCCCGCCCGGCCGTCTCGATCTCCAGGCAGACGAAGTTGGGCGGGCGTTGGCTGCCGCGTTTCCTCACCCGGCGGCCACCGTTTTGCCGCATGCGCACCCAGCCATGGCCGTCGGTGAGCCAGTCGAGCAGCAGGCCGTGTTCCTTGAACGGTCGGGCGTGGAGCAGGAAACCGCGCATTGCGTCAGCTCACCCGGCTGCGCGGCGATCTCATTCGGGCAGCTGGTAACCGAGCGCGGCGATCGACCGCTCGTCGTCTGCCCAGTCGTCGGCCACCTTGACCCACAGGTCCAGCATGACGCGTTTTTCCAGCAGGTGTTCGATCGCCTCGCGGGCCTGCTGACCGACGACCTTCAGGCGAGAGCCGCGGTTGCCGATCACGATCCCCTTCTGGCCGGCCCGGGCGACGTAGATCACGGCGCCGATGGTCACCAGCCGATCGGTCTCCTCGAAGCGTTCGATCATCACCGTGGTCTGGTACGGCAACTCGTCGTGCAGCGAACGGGCCAGCTTCTCACGGATGATCTCGGCGGCCATGAAACGCACCGGCGCGGTGGTGACCTGGTCCTCGTCGTATCCGATCGGTCCTTCGGGCAGGTAGGAGAACACCAGATCGAGCAGCCCGTCCAGCCCGCGGCGGCGCCGGGCACTCATCGGGTAGATCTCGGCAAAGTCGCCCTTCCCTCCCACCTGGGCGAGAAACGGCAGCAGCTCGGTCTTGTCGTTGACCAGGTCGACCTTGTTCACCACCAGCACCACCGGCGCCTCGACATGCGACAGCAGCTCGAGCACGGCCTCGTCCTCCGTGCCGAACTGGCCGGCCTGCACCATGAACAGGATCAGGTCGACCCCTTCGAGCGCACTGCGAGCGGTGCGGTTGAGCTGACGATTGAGTGCGTCCTTGCCGCCCTGATGCAAACCCGGGGTGTCGATCAGCACGATCTGACCACGCGGCTCGGTGATAATGCCGGTGATGCGGTGACGGGTCGTCTGCGGCTTCGGCGCGGTGATCGAAACCTTCTGCCCCACCAGTCGGTTGACCAGTGTCGACTTGCCGACGTTGGGCCGCCCCACGATAGCGACGTGACCGAAACGGGTGGCGGTGGTCATGTCTGCTTCTCCGACAGGGAGGTTGGGGTGTCACGGTTTTGCAGCGTCTTGAGCATCCGGCGTGCGGCGGTCTGTTCCGCGCGGCGACGCGACGAACCACTCGCACGCGTGGCGAACGGTTCGCCCTGGAAGTTGACCCGGCAGGCCACCTCGAAGGTCTGCTTGTGGGCCTGGCCGGTCTGCTCGATCACCTCGTATTCCGGCAGGGGCTGACGATCACGCTGCAGATACTCCTGCAGCTGCGTCTTGGCGTCCTTGAGCTGCTGGGCATCCGGCAATGAAACCAGCTCGTCCCTGAACAGCGCCTGCACCCAGTCATGCGCCGGGGCGAATCCCTGGTCGAGATAGAGCGCGCCGATGATCGCCTCGAGTGCATCGGAGAGAATCGAATCGCGACGATGCCCGCCGCTCTTGAGCTCGCCCGAGCCCATGACCAGGTAATCGCCCAGCCCGATGCGACGGGCCACCCGCGCCAGGGTCTCCTCGCGCACCACCGAGGCCCGCAGGCGCGACAAGGCCCCTTCGGTGGCCTGCGGCTTGTGACGGTAGAGGTAGTCCGAGATGGCGAGATTTAGGATCGAGTCGCCCAGAAACTCCAGGCGCTCGTTGTTCAGTCGCCCGGAGGAGCGGTGCCGCAGCGCCTGGCCGAGCAGATCGGCATTGTCGAAGGACAGCCCCAGCGACCTGGCCAGCGTGTCGGGGTCTCGGATAAGGGGATTGCTGCTCTTAGTTACGGACACGGGTCTGATGTCTGAACTCGGCGACGAGAGACAGGTTGCCCAGCAGGGTGGCGCGACCGTCGTAGTTGTAAACGACGTTGTGCCCGCCCCTGACCGGACGAATCTCGAAATCCTTGGAATCGAAATGATCGTCGATCTCGTTGATGTCGAGCTGCCTGTCGATCTTGCGACGAATCTCCGCCGGGCTGCCGGCGGATTCTTCCTCGAGGCTCTTGAAGATCGTGGTGAGTTTCTGATCGGCGATGTAAAGCGGCACGATCTGCATTACCACCAGGGCGGCGAAGCCCAGGACGATCGCCGCAATGATCAGCCCGACCAGCGACATGCCCCCCTGGCGCCCGCGGCTCACGCCCCGTCCAGCGGTCTGCTTCATTTCCTGCGAAACGCCCTTGTCCATTTCCTTTATCCTCGCCTAGCCCACGAGTCGCGGGGCTTTCCTTCGGTTGACGTCAATCGGTGTCGATGGAACGACCGATGCGGCCGGCATCGAACCCACCGTCCTGCCAGTTCCAGTGCAGCCAGATCATAACCGCTTTGCCGACCAGATTCGATTCCGGCACGTAGCCCCAGAAGCGGCTGTCGTTGCTGTGGTTGCGGTTGTCCCCCATGACGAAATAGTGACCATCGGGCACCGTCCACTCGGCCGCACCCAGGCGGCGATCGGTGTCCATCAGGACGCGATGCGGTCCGCCGTCCGGCAGGGTCTCTATGCCCGTGGTCAGCCCGGCGTGCTTGAGGTTCGCGTCACCCTCGTAGCGGCCGGTGGTCTCCAGCTTCACCTCTTCACCGTTGATCCACAGGCGCTGGTCGTCCACGCGCACCTTGTCGCCCGGCAAGCCGACGATGCGCTTGATGTAGTCGACCTCGGGCTGCTCGGGGTAGCGGAAGACCGTCACGTCGCCGCGCTGCGGCTCACCGATCGGCAACACCTCGGTGTTGATCACCGGCAGGCGCAGGCCGTAGCTGTACTTGTTGACCAGGATGAAGTCGCCCACCAGGAGCGTCGGCATCATCGAACCGGAGGGAATGCGGAACGGCTCGAACAGGAACGAACGGATGACCAGCACGGCCAGCAGGATCGGGAAGAACGACTTGGCGTAGTCGACCAGCATCGGTTCGTGGTCCGCCGATCCCTTCGTCTCGATGCCCGCCTCGCTACCGAGCTCGCGCGCCTCGTTTGCCAACCGGGCACGACGGCGAGGCCGGAAGACCAGTCGATCGATCAGCCAGATCAGGCCACTGGCCGCGGTGGCCACCACCAAGAGAAGTTCGAAATCCACGACGTGCTCCGCGTTGGGTCAGTCGGGTCGCGCCCGGCGACGTTCAGTTGTTCTTGTTGTCCATCTGCAGCACGGCGAGGAAGGCCTCCTGCGGCACCTCGACCTTGCCGATGTTCTTCATGCGCTTCTTGCCGGCCTTCTGCTTCTCGATCAGCTTCTTCTTGCGCGAGACGTCGCCGCCGTAACACTTGGCCAGCACGTTCTTGCGCAGCGCCTTGACGTTGGTTCGGGCGATGATCTTGCCGCCGATGGCCGCCTGCAGCGCCACTTCGAACATCTGCTGCGGAATCAGTTCCTTGAGCTTCTCCACCAGCTCGCGACCGCGCTGTTCGGACTTGTCGCGGTGGACGATCAGCGACAGCGAATCGACCGCCTCGCCGTTGATCAGGATGTCCATCTTGACCAGCTTGGCCGCCTCGAATCGATCGAGGTGATAGTCGAAGGAAGCATAACCGCGGGAGACGGACTTCAGGCGGTCGAAGAAGTCGAGCACCACCTCGGCCAGCGGCAGATCGAAGATCAGCGTGACCTGGTTGCCCGAGTAAAGCATGTTCTTCTGCACGCCGCGCTTTTCCATGCAGAGGTTCAGTACCGGCCCGACGAAATCCTGCGGGCAGAGGATATGCGCCTCGATGATCGGCTCGCGGATCTCGTTGATCAGCGTCGGTTCGGGCAGCTGCGAGGGGTTGTGGATCTGGTAGGTCGTGCCGTCCTTCTCCTCGACCTCGAAGATGACCGTCGGCGCGGTCGTGATCAGGTCGATGTCGTACTCGCGCTCGAGCCGCTCCTGGATGATCTCCATGTGCAGCAGCCCCAAAAACCCGCAGCGGAAGCCGAAGCCCAGGGCGGTGGATACTTCCGGCTCGAAGTGCAGCGCGGCGTCGTTCAGGCGCAGCTTGCGCAGTGCCTCGCGCAGATCGTCGTAGTGGTCGGACTCGACCGGGTAGAGACCGGAAAAGACCCGCGGCTGCATCTCCTTGAAGCCCGGCAGCGCCTCGGCGGCCGGATTCTCGGCGTCGGTGAAGGTATCCCCGACCTTGGCCGAGTCGATGTCCTTGATCCCGGCGATGACGAAGCCCACCTCGCCGGCGAACAGGCCGTCGCGCGCCAGCGTCTTGGGCGTGAACACCCCGGTCTTGTCGACGGTGAACACGTCACCGGTGCCCATGGCCTTGATCTTCGCCTTGGGCCGGATCGCCCCGTCGATGACGCGCACCAGCGCGACCACGCCGACGTAGTTGTCGAACCAGGAATCGACGATCAGCGCCTTGAGCGGGCCGTCCTCGTTGCCCTCGGGCGGCGGGATCTGCTCGATCAGCCGCTCGACGACCTCCTCGACGCCCTCGCCCGTCTTGGCCGAGCAGGTCACGGCGTTCTGCGCCTCGATGCCGATGATGTCCTCGATCTCGGCCTTGACCCGGTCGGGCTCGGCGGCCGGCAGGTCGATCTTGTTGAGCACCGGCACGACCTCGAGCCCCAGGTCGATCGCGGTGTAGCAGTTGGCCACCGACTGGGCCTCCACGCCCTGGGAGGCGTCCACCACCAGCAGTGCGCCCTCGCAGGCGGCCAGCGACCGGGATACCTCGTAGGAGAAGTCGACGTGCCCCGGGGTGTCGATGAAGTTCAGCCGGTAGGTCTCGCCGTCGCGCGAGTGGTAGTCCAGCGAGACGCTCTGCGCCTTGATGGTGATGCCGCGCTCGCGCTCGATGTCCATCGAGTCGAGTACCTGCGCGCTCATCTCGCGCTCCTCGAGCCCCTCGCAACGCTGGATGATGCGATCAGCCAAGGTCGACTTGCCATGGTCGATGTGCGCAATGATCGAGAAGTTGCGAATCCGCGAGAGTCGCTCGGACGCCATAAGGGTTTAACTTTCGGTTCGTGGGAACGCCCCGCGACCGACTGGGACCGCCGCGGGAGAAGCCGCACAGTATATAGGTCAAGCCTGGCCGCTGCACGAAACACGGGGCACGGCCGCCCGGTCTCGCCGAACGGTCAGCCGGCGTCGTGGGGGCTGCCGGACAAGGCAGGCATGAAAAAGCGTTGCTCGCCATCACGTTCGACCAGAAACAGCACCAGGTCGTTGGCCTTGCCACCACGGTTGTGGGCAATTCGCGCGATCTCGCGGTAGGCCTCGGTGAGCGTCTTGACCGGCTTGCGGTCGATCGACAGGACACGATCGCCGGGCATGAGTCCCGCCAGGGTCGCCGGCCCCTGCGGGTCGAGTTCACCGACGCGCACGCCACCGTCCTCCCCCTGTCGAAGGATCATGCCGAGCGTCTCGATCACCACCAGTTCCGGCTCCCCTGACGACTCCGGGTCGATCCGGCTCGGCTCCGTGCCTGCGGCATCGGGCAATTCCGTGAGCGTCACATCCACTTGACGCGTTTCCCCCCGGGCCAGCAGGTCGATCGTCACCTTCGACCCCGGCGGCAGGGAGCCCAGCGCCTCGGTCAGAGCGGCGCCGTCGGCAATCGGAATGTCGTTGACGGACAGGATGACGTCGCCGGCGAGGATTGACGAATCCGCCGCCGGGGAATCCTCGACGATACGCACCACCTCGGCGCCCCGCGCGACGTCGAGTCCGAGGCGATCTGCCAGTTCGCGGCTGACAGCGCGCACCTCCACGCCCAGAAAACCACGTCGGACCTCGCCGTTCTGCTTGATCTGGCGAATCACGTCGACCACGTAATTGATCGGAATGGCGAACGATATCCCGTTGAAGGCACCGGACTCGGTGAATATCTGCGCGTTGATCCCGACCACCTGCCCGCGCGTGTTGAACAACGGCCCGCCCGAGTTGCCGGGATTGATCGCCACATCGCTCTGGATGAAGGGCACGTAGGGCTGTCTCGACTGGCCAGGAAGGTGCCGGCCAAGCCCGCTGATAACGCCCGCGGTCACCGTCTGGTCGAAGCCGTAGGGCGAGCCGATGGCCAGCGCCCACTGGCCGGGGCGGACCTCGTCGGAATCGCCCAGCGATACCGACGGCAGCCCCTCGGCATCCACCTTGAGCAGCGCGATGTCGCCGATACCGTCGATACCGACCACGTCGGCGACCAGTTCGCGCCCGTCGGTCAGCCTCACGAAGACCTTGTTCGCCCCGTCGATCACATGCGCGTTGGTCACCACGTAGCCGTCCGAGCTGAGGATGAACCCCGACCCGTCATTTTCCTGTGGCAGCAACGGCCCCGGCACCGAGTCCCCGCGCTCACCGAACAGCCCGCGCCACAAGTCGTCCCGGTTGCCCCCGTTTTCGCCATCGCCCCCGATCGACGGCAGGCTGCTCACACCGGTTACATTGACCACCGAGGAGGCGTTGGCTTCCACCAGCCGTGTGAAATCCGGCAATCCGGTGACCTGCTCGGCCGGGCGTTGGTCCTCGGGATCGGCACAGCCTGCGACCAGTCCTGCCGACAGCATCGCGGTCAGGGCGAGGACTCGCCACCAGGCGAAGCGCGGGGAGCTCATTCGGAGTGAAAACATCAAGACAGCATGACCGAGAAAGATGTACGACGGCGACCCTTTGACACGAGCCCCCTGTCAGGCGCGCTAGCTTACTGCGAATCGCGGAACGGATCGACGGATGACTCACCGGCCTGGCGCAAGGTAATTTCATGAAGGACCGGGAAGAAGGCTCCGGAGCGAGCCTGGCGTTGCTGGCGGGCCCGTACCCACCACAGGCTGCCGGTCAACCCCAAGGCGGCACCCGAGACGGTGAGCCATTCCCTAGCGAACAGCACCTCCGCCAGAAGCGCGCCACCCAACAGGCCCAACAGCGGGGCCAGATAGAGCCAAAGCGAGGCAATCAGCACCGCCCGTTGCGACAAGGCGATCACCACGTGATCGCCGACGCCCAGGGTCTGATCGGTGGGCAGATAGAGCCGGTGCCGGGGAAGGCGAAACAGCCGCTGGAAAACGCTCACCCCGCAGCCACGCCCGTCACGGCAGTTCGCACACCCGCCTTGCCCCTCCGATTCCAGCCAGGCCCCGCCGGGCTCCACGGCGACCACGCGAGCGGCCTCGAGTACCGGCTGGTCGATGGCATGCCGATCATCCACCATCACTCGACCGGGCGCTCCTCGTCGGACCCGGCCTCAGGGATCGTGTTTTCCACCAGTGCCTCCACCGTGGCCGCGGGCACGTCACCGATGGCCGTGATGCGCACGTCGTCGACGCTGCGCGCGGCCATCGTCATGCCCTGGTCGGTACGAGTGACCTGACGAGCCACATCGCTGTCATGCTTCTCGACGAAAACGGACGCCGTGGCCAGCCCGTCGGTGACCACCATGTGCTCGAAGTACTGCCCGGTGACCGGATTGCGCCGCCAGTCGCGAGAGCGGATTTCGTAACCCGCCGGCAGCGGATCGACGATCCAGCCGCTCTGTCGAATCGGTGCCTGCTCGACCGGTTCGCCGCCGAACTCGATCCGCTCGTAGTCATCGCCGAGGCCGTCGAGCAACTCGTCCTGAAAGGACAGTTCCGCCGACTCCAGCGGCTCGACCCGGGTGAACTGGTTGTGCTCGATCGGCCGACCCCGCTCGTCGTAGATGCTCATGCGCAACAGCAACGGCTCCTGCTCGCCGATGCAGAGCTTGTAGCCGTAGCGGTAGGCGTCACGCGGCACCACGGCCATCAGATGGCAGCCCTCGCCCGCCACACGGCTCCTGCCAAGATCGATCAGGCGGTAGTCCCCATCGAGCTGATCGATGGACTCGAAGCGCTCGCCGGAAAGGCGACTGTTGATGTTGGGATAATCGCCCAGCATTACCTGCCGACGCTCCGGCCACAGGCAGGCACACCGATTTCCGACTCGTCGGATCTCGCGCACCTCGCCGTTTTCCGCCACCAGCAGTTCGACTCGCTTGCCGTCCACGCGACGATGAACCACCCGCATCAGGTCGATCTGGTCACCCCGAATATGGATGAACCGACCGCCGTAGGTACGACTGGCCATGGCATCGACCATGGCCCGAACCCGTTCGCGCAGAACCGCGCTCCCGACAACACCGGCGCCCTCACCCGGGGCCTCCAGACTGGTCGGTTGCTCTGGCTCTGCCGGCAGGGCCTCGAGCAGCGGCTCGGCCCGTACAGGCGAACAGCAGAAGGCCACCCCCGCAAGGACGAAGGTGGCCAACGAGAGTCGCTTCGGAAACGGTAACCGCAATGCTTGCATCACGCCTCGCTTACTTCTGATCAAAGGCCGCCGCACGAGCCTCGGGAGCGGTGGTGCCGAATTCGGGCGTCGCCATGCGGTAGTGCGTAACCACGTAGGGATCCGGCCCGGTATTGCCGCCCCCCGTCGCCCAGTCCGGAAGCTTGGTGTTGCTTCCCGAGGCAGCCGAGGCCTGTACCACACGGCTCTGCTGTGGGTTGACCGCCGCGGCCGCCGGCGAGGCATCCTTCGGAACATCCTGGGCATTGAGCGACGCCATCACGGCCCGATCATTGTCGGTCGGACCCTCTGCCTGCATCGGCTCGACACCGCTGCGATCTTCCGTCGAAAGCGTCAGGCCCACGGCCGTGACTGCGGCGAACAGCGAGGCCGCAACCGCACCCAGCCAGACGCGCCGACCACGCCAGGAGCGGGCGGCCGCCAGGGAGACGACCTTGCCGCCTCCGGGGCGTTCGTTCTCGGGGATCTCGTCGAGTCGGGCATTGATCGAATCGAGCAGATCCCGTGTGGCAAGCGCCTCACCACGCAGGCGACTACCGATGAGGTCGTAGTTGCGCGTATGCGCTCGCACGCCGTCGATGTCTGCCAGCAGCGAATCGATTTCCGTTTCACCCGCCCGGCTCTCGTCGTCCCACCAGTCCGAAACCGTGACCCGGAGAGATGTCGTCTGGTTTGCCTGCCGTTGCTTCATACCGTTACCACCTAAGTTAACCGCCCTTGAACGGTTCAATCGACTGCTCAATGGCCTCGCGGGCGCGGAATATCCTCGACCGTACCGTGCCGATGGGGCAATCCATCACCGACGCGATCTCCTCGTAACTCAGCCCTTCCATCTCGCGCAGGGTCAATGCCGTGCGCAGATCCTCGGGAAGTTCACCGATCGCCCGGTCGATGGCCACCTTGAGTTGTTCGGTGGCGGCCAGTGCGTCGGGCGTCCCGCCATCGCGCAGCGCCTCGGGCTCGATCATTGGTTCGTCAGACTCGTCGGAGCCGCCGGAGTTCAACGAAACCATGTAGCCACCTCGGGCATCCGAGGCAAGCTGATTCTTGGCGGTGTTGACCGCGATCCGATAGATCCAGGTATAGAAGGCGCTGTCACCGCGAAAACGGTCGAGTGCCCGATACGCCTTCACAAACGTTTCCTGAGAAAGATCAAGAACCTGCTCATTATCGCGAATGTAGCGCGCGATGAGTCGCTGCACGCGGTGCTGGTATTTCAGGACCAGGAGATCGAAGGCTCGCCGGTCACCCTTGCGGGCGCGGGCCACCAGGGCCTTGTCGTTCTCCTCGGCGCTCATTTTCGTATCCGTTCTGCCTGTATATGAAGTCGTGATATGAAGTCTTGATGGAAGTGGTGGAGACTCGCCTCGGGTCATTCGCTCAGGTGGCAACACCCGACATCGCGCCCCCGCCCGGCACAATCGGCGCAAGCACGTATACTTGGCCGACGACAGTGTATCGAAATCCCGCGCAGCAGGCATATGTTGCCGACCGCATCTGCACGGATCACGACCCGAGCCCCGAGCCCCGAGACCCCATGAGCGATTCGACCAAAAGCAGCACCCTGGAAAGCGATGTCCTGATCATCGGTTCAGGCGCCGCGGGCCTGGCCATGGCGCTGCGCCTGCCAGACACCTTGCGCGTGCTGGTGATCAGCAAGGGTCAGCTGGTGGGTGGAAGCACCCCCTGGGCCCAGGGAGGCATTGCCGCCGCCCTGGGCGGCGACAGGGACGTCCGGCAGCACGTCGAGGACACCATAAACGCCGGCGCCGGGCTGCCCGACCGCGAGGTGGTCGAACGCGTGGTCCGGGCCGGGCCCGACCAGATCCAGTGGCTCGAATCACTCGACATGCCGTTCACCCATGACCGGGATGCCCCGGACCGACTGCATTTGACTCGGGAAGGCGGCCACAGCCAACGCCGGGTCGCCCATGCGGCCGATCACACCGGCCGATCGCTGATGGACACACTGGTCGAGGCGGTCAACCGCCGGGACAACGTCACCGTGCTCGAGCGCCACAACGCCGTCGACCTGATCACCGCCCGCCGGCTCGGTGAAACGCGTGACGCCTGTCTGGGCGCCTATGTGCTGGACATCGAGAACGACCGCGTCATCACGATCCGGGCACGCCACACGGCGCTGGCCACGGGCGGGGCGGCAAAGGCCTACCTGTTCACCACCAACCCCGATGGCGCCACCGGTGACGGCATCGCCATGGGCTGGCGAGCCGGTTGCCGGGTGGCTAACATGGAGTTCATCCAGTTCCACCCTACCTGCCTGTACGAGCCGCGCGCCAAGTCGTTCCTGATCAGCGAGGCCGTACGCGGCGAAGGCGGTGTGCTGCTGCGCCCCGACGGCACGCGCTTCATGCCCGACCACCACCCGGATGCCGAACTGGCACCGCGCGACATCGTCGCCCGCGCCATCGATGCCGAGATCAAGCGACTGGGTATCGACTGCGTCTACCTCGACATCAGCTTCAAGGGACGGGAGTTCATCGAGACCCACTTCCCGATGATCCACGCCCGCTGCCTCGAATTCGGCTACGACATGACCCGCGAGCCCCTGCCCGTGGTGCCCGCCGCGCACTACACCTGCGGCGGGGTGATGGTCGACGAACACGGCCGGACCGACATCGACAACCTCTACGCGATCGGCGAGACGGCACATACCGGACTGCACGGCGCCAACCGGCTCGCCAGCAACTCGCTGCTCGAATGCCTGGTCTTCGCCCAGGCCGCCGCCGAGTTCATCGGCGAACATCCCGACGCCGGACAGCGCGAATATCCGCCGATCCCGCCCTGGGATGAAAGCCAGGTCACCGACCCCGACGAGGCCGTCGTGGTCACGCACAACTGGGACGAACTACGCCGCAGCATGTGGAGCTACGTGGGCATTGTGCGCACCACCAAGCGGCTCTACCGCGCCCGCGATCGCATCAACCTCCTGCGCCGCGAGATCCACGACTACTACGCGCACTTTCGCGTGAGCAACAACCTGATCGAGCTGCGCAACCTCGTCGAGGTCGCCGACCTGATCGTCCGTTCGGCCCTGACCCGCCACGAAAGCCGGGGCCTGCACTACAGCAAGGACTTCCCGCAGACCAACCCGCGAGCCGAACACTTCAACACGGTCCTGGTCCCGCCACCGGCCCGACCGTACCCAAGCGTACTCCGACGACACCACCGCATCCCACCGGAAGCCTGACCCCTCGGACTCCGAGGGTATACGGACGAACGACATCGACAACAAAAAAGCCAGGCATCAGCCTGGCTTTCGGACGTTGGAGACCGGAGCGAGACCCGGCGGCAACGCCGGGAGCGTGCCCGTCTGGGGATTACTGACCGTATTCGATAACCGCACGACGGTTCTTTGCCCAGGCATCCTCGCCACTGCCATCGACGGCCGGGCGCTCCTCACCGTAGCTGACGGTGTCGATCTGGTTCGAGGACACCCCGTAGGAGAGCAGCACGTCGCGAACGGCGTTGGCACGCTTCTCGCCCAGGGCGATGTTGTACTCGCGACTGCCGCGCTCGTCGGTATGCCCCTCGATCACCACCTCACGGTTACCGTTTTCCTTGAGGAAATCGGCGTTGGCTTCCAGCATGTCCTGGTACTTGCCGCCGACGGAGTACTCGTCGAAGCCGAAGTAGACCACGCGCTCACGCTCGGCCGGCTGCCCTTCATAGAGCTCGGCCGTGCTCATGCCGTCGGCACCGGAAACACCGGTACTACGAGCACCATCGGCCGACGTGCCGTCACCGCTGGCGGCACCGTCCTCGGCACCCGGGCCCGGGGTGGAACTACAGGCCGACAGCACAACGGCCAGCGCGCCGACAGAGGCAAGATAGGACCAACGCATAATTCGATCTCCTTGAATTGGAATCAACATCACGAAACGGCAAAAACAATACCACAGCGCACGGACATGCGAACCATGTCGAGGTGCCGCGCTGAGACCCTGAAGATCGGTCCGGGTTCCCCAGGAACGGCGTGTTCATTGCACATATGCAACACGTGCCGTTGCATTATCGCCACAACCGAAGGCCGACTTGACAACATCCAGCCAGATCATGGAATATGCGCCGCTTCGCGGAGGGTTGGCAGAGCGGTTGAATGCACCGGTCTTGAAAACCGGCAAGGGTTAATAGCCCTTCCAGGGTTCGAATCCCTGACCCTCCGCCACAACACGAGAAACCCCACAAGACCTGTTGATCTTGTGGGGTTTTTTCATGCAAACGATTTCTGGGTTACAGAATATCGCGTCACGGCCCGTTGCCATTGTCCGATGCGATATCCGTGCGCCTCTCCATCAAAGCCGCCATGATTCCGCACTCCCCGTCTGCCCGACCAAGAAGCCCGGCAATCACCCCCTTGCGATCCCGTCGGGTCTTGTTCTGGGAGAGCTTCTCGATTCCGTCGATTCGCTCGGGCAGCAATTCGATGCCGACGATCGCCGCCTTCATCTCGGTGATCTGATGCTCGGGCAGGTGATCCCAGTCGAACGGGTCGCCATCGATCCGTGTCTGGTGGGTATCGATCAGGTCATGCAGGTGTCGATCGAGCCAGTCGGAATCCCCCTCGCCGACCAATCGTACCCGGCCCCGCACGTGCACCGCCTGGTAGTTCCAGGTCGGCACGCTGGTCTCTCGGGCATCGACGTACCAGCGCGGCGAGACATAGGCATCCGGGCCGGTGAAGATCAGGATCGCGGCCAGTTCGCGGCCGTCGACCAGCGCCTCGGCCACCGGATTCGCGCGGGCCAGGTGCGACTCGAATCGCCAGGTCTCGGGCCGTGCCGGCTCGCCAAAACGCAGAAAGGGCAGGTGCACGCACGGCATCTGCCCCTCGATGGCCAGGACCAGCGCGGCGAACGGGTGGGTTGCCACCACCTCGGCGAGCACCGCCGGATCGTCCTGGCGGAAGTGAGGCGGGATGTAGGTCCCGACCGACACCCGCTTACTTCACGCCGATCTGCGAGAGGTCGCGTACCGCGCCCAGCGAGGCCGAGGTGGTCAGCGCCGCGTAGGCCTTGAGCGCCTGGCTGACGTGGCGTTGCCGGTTGACCGGCTTGTAGGCGGCATCGCCCCGCTCGACCATCTTCTCGCGCCGGTGCGCCATGGTGGCGTCATCGATGTCCAGGTGAATGGTGCGTTCGGGGATGTCGATCACGATGGTGTCGCCCTCCTCGACCAGCGCGATCTCGCCACCGGCGGCCGCCTCTGGCGACGCGTGGCCGATCGACAGGCCCGAGGTGCCCCCGGAGAATCGCCCGTCGGTCAGCAGCGCGCAGTCCTTGCCCAGCCCCTTGGATTTGAGATAGCTGGTCGGGTAGAGCATCTCCTGCATGCCCGGGCCGCCCTTGGGCCCCTCGTACTGGATCACGACCACGTCGCCGGGCACGATCTGGTCGCCCAGGATCGCCTCGACGGCCGCATCCTGCGACTCGAAGATCCGTGCCCGGCCGGTGAACTTGAGGATCGACTCGTCGACGCCGGCGGTCTTGACGATGCAACCGTCGCGGGCGATGTTGCCGAACAGCACCGCCAGGCCGCCGTCCTTCGAGTAGGCGTGCTCGTAGTCGCGGATACAGCCGTTGACCCGGTCGATGTCCAGGCTCGGCCAGCGGGTGTCCTGCGAGAAAGCCGTCTGGGTGGGAATGCCGGCCGGACCGGCCAGATAGCGGCTCTTGGCCTCCTCGCAGGCCGTCTCGCGGGCGATGTCCCAGCGATCGAGGGCCTCTTCCACGGTCCTGCTGTGTACCGTCGGGATGTCGTTGTGCAGCAAACCGGCGCGATCGAGCTCGCCCAGGATCGCCATCACGCCGCCGGCACGGTGCACGTCCTCCATGTGGTACTGCGCCGTGCTGGGGGCAACCTTGCACAGGTGCGGGATCTTGCGGCTCATGCGGTCGATGTCGGTCATGTCGAAGGCAACCTCGCCCTCGCGCGCCGCGGCCAACAGGTGCAATACCGTATTGGTGGAGCCGCCCATGGCGATGTCGAGCGCCATGGCGTTCTCGAAGGCCTCGCGGGTGGCGATCGAGCGCGGCAGCACGTCATCCGCGTCGTTCTCGTAGTATTCCTTGGCCAGGCGCACGATCTGGCGACCGGCCTCGAGGAACAGCTCGCGACGATCGGCGTGCGTGGCCAAGAGCGAACCGTTGCCCGGCAGCGACAGGCCCAGCGCCTCGGTCAGGCAGTTCATCGAGTTGGCCGTGAACATCCCCGAGCAGGACCCGCAGGTGGGACAGGCCGACCGCTCGATCTGGGCGAGCACCTCGTCGGAAACCGAGTCGTCAGCAGCCTGGACCATGGCATCGACCAGGTCGAGCTTGACGATCTCGTCACCACCACCGGCGAGACGGGTCTTGCCCGCCTCCATCGGCCCGCCGGAGACGAACACGACCGGAATGTTCAGCCGCATGGCCGCGTTGAGCATACCCGGGGTGATCTTGTCGCAGTTGGAGATGCACACCAGGGCGTCGGCACAGTGGGCATTGACCATGTACTCGACCGAGTCGGCGATGATGTCTCGGCTGGGCAGTGAATAGAGCATGCCGCCGTGACCCATGGCGATGCCGTCGTCCACGGCAATCGTGTTGAATTCCTTGGCGATGCCGCCGGCCTTCTCCACCTCGCGCGCCACCAACTGGCCCATGTCCTTGAGATGGACGTGACCGGGCACGAACTGGGTGAACGAGTTGGCGATCGCGATGATCGGCTTGCCGAAATCGTCGTCCTTCACGCCCGTGGCGCGCCACAGTGCGCGGGCACCGGCCATGTTGCGGCCGTGGGTGGTGGTCTTGGAACGATAATCGGGCATGGATCGGGTCTCCGAACTACGGGTTGTCGTCTGTGCTTATTCGATGATGTCGACCAGCGCGCCTTCCCGGACGCGGTCGAACAGCGTGATCACGTCGGCGTTGGTCATGCGCACGCAGCCGTGCGAGGCCGGCTGGCCGATGCGGCCCTCTTCCGGCGTGCCGTGGATATAGATGTAGCGCTGCTTGGAATCGACGTCTCCGCCCTGGTTGACGCCGGGCTCGAGGCCCTCGAGCCACAGGATCCGCGTGGTTACGTCGTCGCGGGGGGCGCGTTCCTCCGGCCCGGTCAGGATGTCCGCCAGCTCGCCGGTGGGCACGCGACCGCGAAAGATCATGCCGCTAGGCGCATCGCCGCCGATCTTCACATCGACTCGGTGCAAACCCAGAGGCGTCTGCAGGCTCCCTTCCCGGTTTCCGGTGCCCCGCTCGGCGGTGGAAACCGGGAAGGTGCCGGCCAGGGAGCCGGACTCGAACAGGTAGAGCCGCTGGCTAGGCACGTCGACCACCAGTGCCTGGCCGCCGCGGTCCGAGCCGTGGGCGAGGCGCTCTGCCATCGCCGCCGCCGAGCGCGTGACGCGCTCCGGAACGCCCGAGGTCGATTGCATCTCGGACTGAGGATCCATCTCACCGCCCACCGCCGCGGCGGGCGCGTCGGCAAGTGCGCCCGGCGACGCCAGCGAGGCCAATAGGCCGACGAACAGCCACGCCAGCCCAGCCCGCTTATTGGTCATTGTAGAGACCGACGGAGACGATATCGCGCGATCGGCGCGAGGCGCCAGCCGCCCCGTTGGCCTGATCACGGGCGGAATCGGCGCGGTTGCTGGCCAGGTTGTCGAGGTAGGCGACATCGATATCGTTGGTGACGTAATCGCCGGTGAAGCAGGAGCAGTCGAACTCGTTGAGCGTCGGGTTGCCCTGACGCACGGCTTCCTTGAGGTCCTCGAGGTCCTGGTAGATCAGGTCGTCGGCACCGATGGCGTCGCGAATCGCCTCGACGTCGCGGTTGTGGGCGACGAACTCGTTCGCCGCCGGCATGTCGATGCCATAGACGTTCGGGTAACGAACCGCCGGGGCCGCCGAGGCCATGAACACCTTCTTGGCACCGGCCTCGCGGGCCATGCGGATGATCTCGCTCGAGGTGGTACCACGCACGATCGAGTCGTCGACCAGCAGCACGTTCTTGCCGCGGAACTCGAGGTCGATCGCGTTGAGCTTCTGGCGCACGGAGCGCTTGCGCTTGGCCTGCCCCGGCATGATGAAGGTGCGCGCGATATAGCGGTTCTTGACGAAGCCCTCGCGGTACTTGAGGTTCAGGTTGACCGCGATCTCGAGCGCGGCGGTGCGGCTGGTATCGGGGATCGGGATCACCACGTCGATGTCGTGGTGGCTCCACTCGCGCTGGATCTTCTCGGCGAGCATCTCGCCCATGCGCATGCGGGCCCGGTAGACCGAGACATCGTCGATGATCGAGTCGGGACGGGCCAGGTAGACGTACTCGAAGATGCAGCTGGCGTACTGCGGATCATCGGCACACTGGCGCAGCGTGACCTCGCCCTCGCGGGAGATGAAGATCGCCTCGCCGGGGGCGAGATCGCGCACCAGCTCGAATTCGCCGGCCTCGATGGCGACCGACTCCGAGGCGATCATGTACTCGGTGCCACGCTCGGTCTCGCGCTTGCCGTAGCAGACCGGGCGAATGCCACGCGGGTCGCGGAAGGCGAACACGCCCACGCCGGCGATCAACCCGATGACGGCATAGGCGCCGCGCGCCCGGCGATGCACGTTGGTGATGGCACCGAACACGTCATCGGCCGTCGGACAGGCACCGGCGATCGCGGCCAGTTCGTGGGCGAAGACGTTGAGCAGCACCTCGGAGTCGGAATTGGTGTTGAGGTGGCGGCGATCCTCCGCCACCACGGCGGCACGCAACTCGTCGACGTTGGTGAGGTTGCCGTTGTGACCCATGGCGATCCCGAACGGCGCATTGACGTAGAAGGGCTGCGCCTCGGCCGAGGAGTCGCAGCCGGCCGTCGGGTAGCGCACATGACCGATGCCCATGCTGCCCATCAGCTGGCGCATGTGCCGGGTGTGGAAGACGTCCTTGACCAGACCGTTTTCCTTGCGGAGAAAGAGCCGTTCCTCGTCGGAGGTGAGAATGCCCGCGGCATCCTGACCTCGGTGCTGCAGTACGGTCAGCCCGTCATACAGCGCCTGATTCACCGGCGATTTCGCCACCATCCCAATAATGCCGCACATGCGTCAAACCACCTCGGTACGTAACCGTGCAAAAAGTCAAAAGGTCTCGGCCCGGGCGCTCCCGCCCGAGACCGAAACGGCGACGCCGGAGCGATCGGTCGACCGTTCCGGCGTGATTCGGGGCATCCCCGAAGGCGGGCCGCTTCCACCAGCTCGCCAGGTTGTTCTTCGAGCCGCCGTCACCACTGCACGTTGCGGGCGACGTCGGCCGGCAGGATGGCCAGCAGCCACTCCGATACCACCTGGAAATGCGGTATCAGCATCGAGGCCTGCCACCACTGCTCTTTCGGCAAGGCGGTAAACCCGCCCAGGAGCAGCAGGCCGGCGACGATCAGCACCCCGCGCAACAGCCCGAAAACCATGCCCACCGAGCGGTCCGTCCCCGACAGCCCGGTGGTCTCGACCAGCTTCGAGATCGCCCAGTTGATGATCCCGCCCAGGATCAGCACCACCACGAACAGCGCCACGAAGGCAATGGCCACCCGCGCGGACGGAATGTCCACCGCCTCGGGCACCAGTACCGAGGCGGTCTGCGAAAACGCCAGCGCGATGCCGAAGGCCGCCAGCCAGGTAATCAGCGAGATCACCTCCTTGACGAAACCGCGCACCAGGGCAATGGCCGTGGAGATCAGCACGATCGCCAGCAATACCCAGTCGACCAACGTCATGACTGCCTCCCTGCCAATGCGGTCACGCGTTGGTTCGTCCGGCCCATTTGGTCATTCACTTGGTCATCACCAGACCATCGCGACCGATGCGCTGGCGGAGCCGCTCGGTTGCCTCGCTGGCCAATTCACGCGTGTCATACGGCCCGACGCGGACCCGCCATACCGTACCCTGCTCGGAAAACAGCGGCTTGACCGTGACCTCGAAGCCCGAGGATTCGACGGAGGACGCCAGTGCCCGGGCGTTACGCTCGTCCGAGAAGCTGCCCAATTGCACCACGAACTCGCCGCTCTCCGAGCTTTCCGGCAGATTCTCGGACGAGGAGGACTTCTCGTCCGACGATGCCGACTTCGACTCTTCCTCCGGCTCGGCGTCCGACTTCTCATCCGCCCTTGAATCAGTGGGCTCATCGGCGGACGGAGACGGTGCCTCTTCCGAGGGTTCGCCGGGTTCACCGGGCTCGCTGACCACGCTCGCCTCAGAGACTTCGGTGTTCATTTCCTCGGGCAGCGCAGCGGCCTCGATCTCGTTTTCCACCTTCGAGCCAGACTTGTCCGACTCGGGCTCCGGTGCCTCGTCCGTCCGGGCCTCAGCCGGCTCCTGGTCCGGAAACAGCGATGTCGGCGGATTCTCCAACGGTTCGCCGGTCTCGCCGGGCGGGTCGGGGATCTCGATTTCTTCGCTGCCGTTCACCTCAGGTTTCTCGGGTGCCGTCTGCACCCGCAGGCTGTCGATGCCGCTGCCGTCCAGCCACAGGGGCAGCAACAGGACGGCCAGCGCGACGACCACCGACGCGCCTACCAGGCGTTGGCGAAAGCGCGATTCGGTCCAGCTAGATTCGGTTTGCTCAGCCACGGCGTCCTCTTTGCCTAGTTACGACGGGGGCGATACGCCGGCATTCTCTCGCGTATCCAACCGCGCCCGCAATGGACCGACGACGTGGAAGGAACCGAACACGACGATTTCGTCGTTCTCGCCGGCCGCGGCAAGCGCGGCATTATACGCTCCCCACAGGTCGGCTTCACGATTGACGACGTTCGCGCCGGCTTGGGCAAGCGCGGCCTCGATACGACCGATCGACGCCCCCCGGGGTTCCGCCAGGGGCGCGACGAACCAGGCATCGACGCCAGCGGCGAGTGTCTGCACGATGGCCTCGATCGGCTTGTCATCCAGTGCGGAGAAGACCGCCAGCCGGCGCCCGACCCTTCGATCACCCATTCGAGCGTCCAGGTCCTCGGCAAGCGTGCGCGCCGCCTCGACATTATGGGCCACGTCGAAGGTAACGGCCCGCCCGCGATCGACGAAACGCTCCAGACGACCGGCCAGCCGCACCCCGGCCAACCCGTCTCGGACCGCGCGATCCGGGATCGCAAGCGGGCTGCGCGGGTGTTGTAGCAGTGCAACGACGCCGGCCGCGTTGTTCCACTGGTGGCGCCCGGCGAGAGCCGGTCGGGGCAGGCTGGTGGTGACGCCGTCGCGAACCAGCCCGAACACCGCGGCGTCATTGTCATCAGGCGCCGGACAGGTCGCCGTCACGGCAAAGTCCACGTCGAGGCAGAGCAGATCCGTACCCAGCCGTTCGGCGATCTCCCGCACGGCGGCCACGGGGTCGGGATCGACATACACCGCCGGCTGACCGGCTCGGAGGATGCCGGCCTTCTCGCGGCCGATCGCCTCGCGACCCTCGCCCAGCCAGTCCTGGTGATCGAGGCCAATGGCCGTGATCAGGGCCAGGTCGGCATCCAGCGCGTTGACCGCGTCCAGACGGCCGCCCAGGCCGACCTCGAGCACCCAGACATCCACCCCGGCATCGGCGAACACCAGGAAGGCCGCCACCGTGAGCCACTCGAAGTAGGTCAGCGCGTTGCTGTCGGGATGCGAATCGATGCGTTCGAAGGCGCGGACCAGGGCGGCCGCATCGACCATCTCGCCGTCGATCAGGAAGCGCTCGCGCACGTCCACCAGGTGCGGCGAGGTGTAGCTGCCCACCCGGTAGCCCGCCGCCCGACAGATGGCGGATGCCATCATCACGCTCGAGCCCTTGCCGTTGGTGCCGGCCACCGTGATCACGCAGGCGCGGGGGCGGTCGCCCATCAGGTCTTGCGTGATCCGGCGACAGCGGTCGACACCGGGCTCGATCCGGTTGGGATCGCGCTGCAACAGGGCCTCGAGCCAGTCGTTGATGGAGCGGGTCACGTCACGTTACCCCGCGGGCAACCGAATAACGGCACGAGCTCTCACGAGGCCGCGCGGGCACGCTCGCGGGGCAGGTCCTTTTTCTGCAGGTTGGCGACCAGCAGGGCCACGGTCTGCGGCAGTTCGGCTCGGGGAACGATCATGTCGATCGCGCCGTGCTCGAGCAGGAACTCGCTGCGCTGGAACCCCTCCGGCAGGGTCTCGCGCACGGTCTGCTCGATGACCCGCGGGCCGGCAAAGCCGATCAGGGCGTTCGGTTCGGCGATCTGCACGTCGCCCAGCATGGCCAGCGAGGCCGAGACGCCCCCCATGGTGGGATCGGTCAGCACCACGATGAACGGCAGCTGCTTTTTCGACAGTCGCGTCAGCGCCGCCGACGTCTTGGCCATCTGCATCAGGGAGAACAGCGCCTCCTGCATCCGTGCCCCGCCCGAGGCGGTGAACACCACCAGCGCACAGCGGTTCTGCATGGCCGCGTCCACCGCGCGGACGAACTTCTCGCCGACCACCGAGCCCATCGATCCGCCCATGAAGGCGAAGTTGAACGCCGCGGCGATCACCGGCACCCCGTCGGTGCTGCCGCGCATCACCACCAGGGCATCCTTCTCGCCGGTCTTCTTCTGGCTGGCCGAGATGCGATCGCGGTACTTTTTCTGGTCGCGGAACTTGAGCATGTCGACCGGCGCGATCTCGGTGAACAGCTCCTCGCGACCGTTGGCGTCGAGGAAGGCATCGAGCCGGTCGCGCACGTCGATGCGCATGTGGTGGCCGCACTTGGGACACACCTCGAGGTTGCGACGCAACTCCTCGCGGTACAGCACGGCATCGCACCCGGCGCACTTGACCCACAGGCCTTCCGGCACGCCGCGCTTGCCGGTGCTCTCCGTTCGGATGCGTGATGGAATCAGCTTGTCCAGCCAGCTCATGCTCGAACTCTCCCGGGACGATAATCGTTACCGTGGCATGCCGACGCGCTCATCGCCGTCGGCCGCCGTCGTTTGTTGTGTCAGGTGGACGAACGGGCCGATTCCACGGCCGCCCGCAGCTCGGCGAGAAAGCCACGCACGGTCTCCAGCACCTCGTCGTTCATGCCTCCGGCCGCCGTGACCTGCTCGTGGATCAGGCGCACGATCGCGCTGCCGACGATCACGGCATCGGCCACGCGGCCGACCTGCCCGGCCGTCGCCGCATCGCGGATGCCGAAGCCGACACCCACCGGCAGGTCGCAGGTCTCGCGAATGCCCTCGACCTGGGAGGCCAGGGCCGCGGTGTCGAGGTTGGCCGCCCCGGTCACGCCCTTGAGCGAGACGTAATAGACGAAGCCGGAGCCCTTGCTGGCCACCTCGCGGGTCCGCCCGGCGCTGGTGGTCGGGGCGAGCAGGAAGATCGGGTCCATGCCGCGTGCGCCCATCGCCGCGGCCAGCTCGTCGGCCTCCTCCGGCGGCAGATCGACCGTCAGCACGCCATCGACGCCGGCGGTGGCCGCCTTGTCGACGAAGGTATCCACGCCGATGGCCTCGATCGGATTCTGGTAGCCCATCAGCACCACCGGGGTCTCGCCGTCACGGCGGCGGAACTCGGCGACCAGATCGATCACGCCACGCAGTCCCAGGCCGGATTTCAATGCCCGCTCGTGGGCCGCCTGGATGACCGGCCCGTCGGCCATGGGGTCGGAGAACGGCACGCCGATCTCGATCGCGTCCGCCCCGCCCTCGACCATCGCGTGCATCAGGGCCACGGTGGCCTCGCCGCTCGGGTCGCCGGCGGTAATGTAGGGGATCAACGCGGCGCGGCCCTCGCCCTCCAGGCGCTCGAACAGGGCGGCCAGGCGGCTTGTCGGTTGCTTGGTCGTCTCGCTCACAGTTCGATCCCCTCGAGCTTGGCCACGGTGTTGATGTCCTTGTCGCCCCGGCCGGAGAGGTTGACCAGGATGCGCTGACCGCCGCGCGCCTCGGCCAGCAGCCTGGCATGGGCGACCGCGTGAGCCGATTCGATCGCGGGGATGATGCCCTCGCAGCGCATGGTGTCGTGGAACGCCGCCATGGCCTGCTCGTCGGTGATCGCCGCGTAGCTCACCCGCCCGATATCCTTGAGCCAGGCGTGCTCCGGTCCCACACCCGGATAGTCGAGGCCGGCGGAGATCGAGTGCGTGCCGATGATCTGACCGTTCTCGTCCTCCATCAGGTAGGTGCGGTTGCCGTGCAGGACACCGGGTCGACCGGCGGTCAGCGGCGCAGCGTGCCGACCGGTCTCCACGCCGTCGCCACCGGCCTCGGAACCGTGCAACTCGACCGACTCGTCGGGCAGGAACTCGTGGAAGATGCCGATCGCGTTCGACCCGCCACCCACGCAGGCGACCACCTGATCGGGCAGCTCGCCGGTCTTCTCCAGCATCTGGGCGCGGGCCTCGCGGCCGATCACCGACTGGAAGTCGCGCACCATCTGCGGGTACGGGTGCGGGCCGGCGACGGTGCCGATGATGTAGAAGGTGTCGTCGACGTTGGTGACCCAGTCGCGCATCGCCTCGTTGAGGGCGTCCTTGAGCGTGCGCGTGCCGGAATCGACCGGCACCACCTTCGCGCCCAGCAGGCGCATGCGAAAGACGTTCGGGGCCTGGCGCTGGATGTCGTCGGCGCCCATGTAGACCACGCACTCGATGCCCAGGCGCGCGGCGACCGTGGCCGTGGCCACGCCGTGCTGGCCGGCGCCGGTCTCGGCGATGATGCGGGTCTTGCCCATGCGCTTGGCCAGCAGGGCCTGGCCGAGGGCGTTGTTGATCTTGTGCGCACCGGTGTGGTTGAGATCCTCGCGCTTGAGCCAGATCTCCGCGCCGTAGAGCTCGGACAGGCGCCTGGCGTGGTAGAGCGCGGTGGGACGGCCGACGTAGTCGCGCAGGTCCGACTCGAACTCCTCGACGAAGCCCGGATCGTCGCGATACGTCTCGTAGGCGGCGGCCAGTTCCTCGATCGGCCCCATCAGGGTCTCGGCGACGTAGCGGCCACCATAGTCGCCGAAGCGCCCGCGCTGGTCCGGGAAGCTAGCGTAATCCACCGGCGCGCCGATCGACTCGACACTGGCCTTATTGCTGGTTTCGGGCATGCCCCACCCCTCGCATGAATGCATGAATTTTGTCGGCCGACTTGATACCCGGCGCCTCCTCGACCCCGCTGGAAACGTCCACCGCGTAGGGCGACAACGTACCGATCGCCTCGCCGACGTTTTCCGGCGTCAGGCCGCCGGCCAGTATCCACGGCCGGCGATCGCGACCGTTGTCCCGTGGCCAGCGGCTCCAGTCGAAGGTGTGCCCGGTGCCGCCCAGGCCAGTGACCGCATGGCTGTCGAGCAAGAAGCCGCGCGCCGTGTGGTGTTCCTGCAGGACACGCCGACGGGCCTCGTCGTCCAGCTCGGCGCTGACCGCCTTGATGTAGGGACGACCGAACTGTCGGCAGAACCGCCCCGTCTCGCTGCCGTGAAACTGCAGCAGATCCGGGCCGACCTGGTCGATCACCGTCTCCACCCAATCGACCGTCGGATCGGCGAACAACGCCACCGCCTGCACGAACGCCGGCACGCGTGCGACCAGCTCACGGGCGGTCTCCACGCGGATCGAGCGCCGGCTTGCAGGCACGAACACGAACCCGAGCGCATCCGCGCCGGCCGCCACCGCGGAGTCGATGTCCGCCTGACGAGTGATTCCGCAGATCTTGACCCGTGTGCGGCTGATGTCCACCGGTGGTACGACCCTCTCGCGAGCATTGAATGGAAAGACAAGCAGGGCCGCGGATTCTAGCAGGATTCCACCGACCACTCGACAGGGAGTGATGCCGGCCGTCAGTCGATCTGTTCGAACAGCGGGCGGCGAGCGGCCGTCGGCAGGCCGAACCGTTCCGGGTAGGTCACCCCGGTGAGATACAGGCCGTCCGCCGGGGCTGTGATGCCGGCCGCCTCGCGATTGCAGGCGGAAAGGGCCTCGCTGATCCAGTCGACCGGCCGCTCGCCGCCCCCCACGGCGAACAGGCTGCCGACGATATTGCGCACCATGTGGTGCAGGAAGGCGTTGGCCCGTACGTCGATGAACAGGTAGTCGCCACGACGGCTCACGGCGATCTGCTCGACGCGGCGCACCGGCGAATGCGCCTGGCAGTCCTTGCCACGGAAACTGGAGAAATCGTGCTCGCCGATCAGGCGATCGGCCGCGGCCTGCATGCGCGCCTCGTCGAGGGGGCGATACCACCAGCTCAAGCGCCCGGCCGAAATCGCCGGACGAGTCGAGCGGTTGATCAGGCAGTAACGGTATTCGCGCGCGGTCGCGCAAAAGCGGGCGTGAAACGCCTCGTCCACCTCGTGAACCCACAGGGCGGTGATGTCGCGCGGCAGATGCTGCATCGTGCCCATCTGCCAGCCATAGAGGGGGCGTTCGACCTCGACGTCGAAGTGGACCACCTGGCCTGTCGCGTGCACGCCGCGATCGGTGCGACCGGCACAGACCACCTCGACCGGTCCGTCGGCGACGCGGCCGATCGCGCGCTCGACGCGTTCCTGGACCGAATCGCTGTGCGACTGACGCTGCCAGCCGTGGTAGCGCCCGCCGTCGTATTCGATGCCCATGGCCAATCGCATGCCCCGTTCCCCTCCAGTTGCCTTGTCCCGCCCGGCGTTTCGCCCGGGAGGGGCGATGATACCGGTTAAGCCGTCGGCCACCCACGCGCGGCCGGACACGGCATCGAAAAGCCCCGTTCATCAGTAGCTTGCAACCTACTGATACACCGATCCATTTGGGCATCGCGTGCTAGCATCCCATCGACAAGGAATACCACGCGGGTTTCATATATTAGTGCCTGCTGATATACTCCGCGCCTCACCGGCGAGGCGACCCGCTCGGGCGCTGGGCGGCGCCTCGGACGGAACTTCGCCAGAAAACGCGAACGACGTCCTCTTCGGGCGCTCCGCAACCGCATTCAAGGACACAGAGCATGGCGTGCAGCACTACTCCCCTGCTTTCATCGAGGGTTTCCACGCGGTCCGCGTCTCCACGCGGAGGCCGCTCGCCCGCTTGCCGACCACGACTGCTCCCGGCGACCATCGCCCTGGCCCTCTCGATGGGTTCACTGACCCTTGCCGGCCCGACGCCGGCCGCCGAGGACCCGGTCGACTTCACCGCGAACACCCAGGCCGAGTCCCGCCAGGCACTTGCCCTGCCCTTCAACGAGGCCGTCGAGCGCACGCTGAACCAGAACGCCGCCGTGGACATTTCCCAGGCCCGCATCGACGAGGCGCGCGCGGCGATCGAGCAGGCCAACGGCAACCTGCTGCCCACGCTCGACCTGTCGTTTGGCGTGACGGGGTCGAACAATCCGCTGAATGTCTTCGGCATGAAGCTCCAGCAGGAGCAGGCGAACTTCAATGACTTCGGCGCCGGGGAGTTTTTTCAAGCCGCCGGGCAGGATTTCAGCAATCTAGACAACGCCTTGCAGACCGAACCGGACAATCTCAATGACCCGGGCTGGCACCACAACGTCCAGACCTCGCTCAAATTGTCCGTGCCCGTCTACAACGGCGGCAAGATCCGCGA
>NZ_JBKHFB010000002.1:0-54634 GCF_046540515.1 Guyparkeria sp. | reverse complement strand
TGCAGGACCAGATCGAGGCCGGTGGTGGCTGGGATCTCGACCGCAAGCTCGAGGTGGCCGCCGACGCGCTGCGCCTGCCGCCCTGGGACGCGGACGTCACGAAGCTTTCCGGTGGCGAACGCCGTCGGGTCGCCCTGTGCCGCCTGCTGCTGTCCAACCCCGACATGCTGATCCTCGACGAGCCGACCAACCACCTCGACGCCGAATCCGTCGCCTGGCTGGAGCGCTTCCTGCAGGAATTCCCCGGCACCGTGGTGGCGGTCACCCACGATCGCTACTTTCTCGACAACGTCGCCGGCTGGATCCTCGAGCTCGATCGCGGCCAGGGCATCCCGTTCGAGGGCAATTACTCGCAGTGGCTGGAGGCGAAGGAAAAGCGCCTCGAGCAGGAAGAGAAGACCGAGTCGGCCCATCAGAAGGCGATGAAGCAGGAGCTCGAGTGGGTGCGCCAGAACCCCAAGGGCCGCCAGGCCAAGTCGAAGGCTCGCATGAAGCGCTTCGAGGAACTGCAGTCCGAGGAATACCAGAAACGCTCGGAGACCAACGAGATATACATCCCGCCGGGTCCGCGCCTGGGCGACAAGGTGATCGAGGTCGATGGACTGACAAAGCGCTTCGGCGACCGCGAGCTCTACCAGGGTCTGGACTTCTCCGTGCCCAAGGGTGCGATCGTCGGCATCATCGGCCCGAACGGCGTGGGCAAGTCGACGCTGTTCCGCATGCTGATGGGCGAGGAAAAGCCGGACGGCGGCAACATCGAGATCGGCGAGAGCGTCGAGCTGGCCTACGTGGCCCAGTCGCGCGACGACATGGAGGACACCAAGACGGTCTGGGAAGAGATTTCCGACGGCTACGATCACATCACGGTCGGCAAGTTCGAGATGCCCTCGCGCGCCTATCTCGGTCGTTTCAACTTCAAGGGTCAGGACCAGCAGAAGTTCATGAAGGACCTCTCGGGCGGTGAGCGCAACCGGGTGCATCTGGCCAAGCTGCTCAAGTCCGGCGGCAACGTGCTGCTGCTCGACGAGCCGACCAACGATCTCGACGTCGAGACCCTGCGGGCGCTCGAGACCGCGCTATTGGACTTCCCCGGCTCGGCGCTGGTGATCTCGCACGATCGCTGGTTCCTCGACCGCATCGCCACGCACATGCTGGCCTTCGAGGACGACGGTTCGGTGGTGTTCTTCGAGGGCAACTTCCAGGAGTACGAGGCGGACCGCAAGAAGCGACTCGGCGATGCCGCCGACCAGCCCAAGCGAGTGAAGTACACTCGTCTGGCGGACTGATCGTCCACGCCGGGGCCCTTGCGGCTGCCGGTGCCATTTCAGGGAGAAACAGAACGTGGCCAATCCGGCACTTGAACAGGCGATCATCAACAAGATCCGCGACAAGGGCATTTCCTTGCCCGTGCTGCCTGACGTGGCGATGCGCGCGCGACGGGTCATCGACGATCCCAACAGCTCGGCGAGCGATCTCGTCGAGGTGATCTCGCAGGACCCGGCGATCGCCGCCCGCCTGATCCAGGTAGCGAACAGCCCGCTGTACCGGGGCGCCCAGCACATCGACAATCTCAACCAGATCGTCTCCCGCCTGGGCATGAGCACGGTCAGCCAGCTGATCGTATCGCTGTCGGCCAAGCAGCTGTTTCACGCGCGGACATCGACGATCAAGCGGTTCATGCGCGACCACTGGGCGTTTTCCACCCAGGTGGCGGCGCTGGCGAACCACATCGCCCGGCGGCATACCAAGCTCGATCCGGACCAGGCGCTGCTGGCCGGCCTGCTGCACAGTGTCGGCGGCATTCCGGTGATCGTGGTCGCCGAGGACATCCCCAAGTTGCAGGACGCCCCGGCCGTGCTCGACGAACTGGTCGAAAGCCTGCAGTCGCGGCTGGGCGGCAACATCGTCAAGGCATGGGATTTCCCGGACATGTTCGCGGAGGTGATCGAGCACTGCGGCGATCTCGGCTACCAGCACGATGGCGACCCGAACTACAGTGACGTCGTGATCTGCGCGATCGCTCAGGCCCGCGGGATCAGCCGCACGCCGGACGATCGCCCCATCATGGCCGCGCAGAAGCTGGGCGTGGACCTCGAGTCGAGCATGATCGACGACGAGCTCGACGAGGCCATTCGAGCCCTCGGGGGCTGAGGGACGGCTATCGAGGTGCGATCCCCGGCGTGGAACCGATGGTCACGACCCCGGTCTTCGTGGAGACCGGGGTTTTTCATGGCACCGACGGGTGCCGAAAGAGGGTAGCCGCGATGCGTTTGTCACCTTTGCCACGTCTGCCTGCGCTGGTCTCCCTGGCGGGGCTCATGCTCGTCATTGCCGGTTGCGCGACCCACCCGGTCACCGGGCGCAGCCAGTTGATGATCATGCCCGAGGGGCAGGCCAATCAGATGGCCTACCAGGCCTATTCCCGGATGGCCAGGGAGAAATCCACCCTGCCGGCCTCGCATGTCGCCAGTCAGCGGGTGCAGCGCATCACCCAGCGGATCGTGCCGCAGGCGGTCCGGGTCTATCCGCAGGCGGGCGGCTGGCAGTGGGAGAGTCGTGTGTTCCGTGACGACAGCGTCAACGCCTTCGCGATGGCCGGTGGCAAGGTGGGCATCAACACCGGCATGCTCGACAAGATCCAGCCCAGTGACGACGAACTGGCACAGGTGATCGCCCACGAGGTTGCGCATGCCCTGTCGGGGCACACGCGCGAGAAGATGTCGATGGCGATGACCCAGCAGATGGGCCTGTCGGTGGCCTCGGCGATCGGTGGACTGGATGCCCGGACTGCGGAGATGGCGCAGCAGGTGGCCGCCGTGGCGGTCGACCTGCCGTTCAGCCGGCGCATGGAACTCGAGGCCGATGAAGTCGGGTTGTTGCTGGCCGCGAGGGCGGGCTACGACCCGCGCGCGGCCGTCAGCTTGTGGCGCAAGATGCAGGCGCAGGGCGGTGGCGGTGGCCCGGAGTGGCTGAGCACCCACCCGAGCAGCGGCAACCGCATCCAGGCGCTGGAGCGCGCCATCCCCGCGGTGATGCCGGAATACCGCCGTGCCACCGGCGGCTGAGGGACGCCTCAGCGCCCCCCGACAAGCGTGAGGGGCGGCGTGTCCGCCGACTCGAACGAGGCCGGTCCATCCATCCCCCCGTTCAGGGCGAGCTGCACCCGGCGGGGGTGGAACGGCTTGAGCCGCTGCACGCACAGGGATCGGCCCGAGCCAGTGGCCTGGCGCGAGACGCTCAACTGGGCCCAGGCGGGGCTTGAGGGCGCGTTCGCGCTGCCTGCTGCCATCCCGGTGCCGAGCGGGTAGGGCGTGACCAGGCAACTGCCGCCGGTTTCGGCGGCCAGCTTCAGTCGTCGTCGCAGGGCGAAATTCAGCGGCGGCAACCAGGCGAGCACCAGCGCACAGGTGCCGGACTGGACCACCTCCTCGGTTGCCCAGCCCAGTTCACGCAGGTCGCGTGGCTGGACGACGAGCAGATCCTCGAGCGGCACCCCCTCCCGTCGCCAGCGTTCGGCGCAGGGGCGTGCCGGTGGGTTGATCAGGGCGATGCCGCCCGCCCGGGCCTGTCGCCGCAGCCAGGGCATCAGCAGGGCGGTGAGGCCGTGGCCCAGCGTGGCCTGGAACCAGTCCTGTCGCGCCGGCAGAGGGGTCGCATCGAGCCGGTCGCAGGGGCGGCGCCAGGGGCCGTTGGGCGCGCGGCCCGTGTAGAACTCCACCAGCCCCTCGCTGGGCCAGCCACCGCCGAGCAACTCGTCCAGCGCCGCCCAGCCGCTGGGGCAGGGCGTGGCGGCCGATGTCGGCGGTCGCGTCTGCCAGCCGCGCCAGATGTCATGCCGGGCCAGCAGCTCGGCGACATCGTTTCCTCCGATGGCCCGTTCTCTCATGTCGTGACACTCCCGTTGCCGGCTGGTCGATCAGTCGAAGGTGCGCAATACGCCGACCACACGACCCTCGATGATCAATTCATCGCGGCGCAGGTCGACCTCGATCGGCGTCATTTCGCTGTTTTCCGGGATCAGCCAGACCTTCGCCCCGCGGCGTCGGTAGCGCTTGACCGTCACCTCGTCGGCCAGGCGGGCCACCACGATCTGGCCGTTGCGGACCTCCTCGGTGCGGTGCACCGCGAGCAGGTCGCCGTCCATGATCCCGGCATCGCGCATGCTCATGCCGCGCACGCGCAAGAGGTAATCGGCGCGCGGCCTAAACAGGGCCGGGTTGACGGGCACCCGGGACTCGACGTGCTCGGCGGCCAGGACCGGGCTGCCGGCGGCGATCCGTCCGATCACGGCCAGCTCGTCCTGGTGCCCGTCGTCGGGGAGGCGAATGCCTCGAGAGCGGCCGCCCACCAGTTCGATGGCGCCCTTCTTCGCCAGCGCCTTGAGGTGGCTTTCGGCGGCATTGGGCGAGCGAAAGCCCAGCGCGGCGTTGATTTCCGCGCGGGTCGGCGGCATGCCGGTCTCGCGGATGGTGTCGCGGATGAATGCCAGGATCTCGGCCTGGCGGGGCGTAAGTGGTCGCTGGGAAGTCGATTCGATCATGGCTCAGGGGGTGGCTGGAACGTATGGGCAAGTATACTGTAAGAAAGAACAGTATCCATGCCCGGAGTCCGTCATGCCCACCAACACGAGCGACCGATCGGCATCACAGGCCTCCTACTGGCTGGCGCTGCGGTTTCCGGAGGCCTGGTTCGAGTGTCGTTGCCCGGAAGTCGAGCGACGGGAACGCCCCCCTGCGGTGTTGCTGGATGGCGCGGGCCGGGCCGGACGGATCGCGGCGGTCAACCGCGCGGCGGCCGAGTTGGGCATCGAGCCTGGCCAGAGCCTGGCCGCGGCGCGTTCCCGTCACCGGGCGCATGCCGCGACGGATGCCGTGCCGCTGCGCTGTCTGACCATCGATCACCCGGCGGTGGAATCGTGGCTGGCCGAGTGGGGCGAATGGGCCCTGACGTACACCTCGCGAGTGACCCGCCCGCCGCCGCTGCGGCGCGATGTCGATGCCGCCCCGGGGCTGCTGCTGGAGATCGGTGGCAGCGCGGCGCTGTTCGGTGGGATCGAGGCACTGGCGCAGCGGTTGCTCGATGCATTGCAACCCTGGCAGGTGGTGGTGCGCGCCGCCGGGGCGCGGCACCCGCGGATCGCCTGGGCACTGGCGGCGACGGTGGACGGCGAGCGGCCCTGGCTTTGCGACCCCCGCGAGCAACTGGCGGCCGTCAGCCGGCTGCCCCTGGCATGCCTTGACTGGCCGGACAGCTGGACCGATCGTTTTGCCGAACTCGGGTTGCGCCGACTGGGCGAGGTGCGCCGATTGCCGCGTGACGGGCTGGGCATGCGCAGCGACCCGGCCCTGCTCGTCGACCTGGACCGCCTGTTCGCCGAACGGGACTGGCCATTGGCCGACCTGGTCCCCCCGGCCCGCTATGCCCGAGAAGTGAGTCTCTGGGACCCCGCCGCCCAGGTCGATCGCCTGCTGCTGCTCGCGCGAGGCCCGCTGGTGGGGCTGGGCGACTTCCTGCGCCGTCGACAGCTCGCGGTGGCCGATTTCGTGGTCTGGCTCGGCCACGAGGCGCGATCGGCGACCCGGCTGGAGGTGGCTACCGCGGAGCCCGGACGGGACGTCGAGCTCTGGCAGGGGCAGCTGCGCCTGCGCCTGGAGTCGGTCGGGACGCTGGCCCCGGTGACCTCCCTGCGGGTGGAGGCCGAACGGCTGGTCGCGCCCCGGTCGGGGCAGGGCAGCCTGTTTGCCGATGCCGACACGCGCGGACGCGACCGGCAGGCCCTGTTGCAACGCCTGCAGGCCCGGTTGGGGCGGCAGGCCGTTGGCCGCCTCCAGGAGATCCCGACGCTGGTACCCACCGACCGCGTCCGCTTGCAGCCCCTGGCCCCGTCGGCGAGCGGGTTGCCGCGTCATCGGGTCGAGGCGGACTTGCCGGGGGGCATGGGCGACGAGTCGCCGCCGGGACCCTTCCGACCGTTGTGGTGGCTCGAGGCGCCCCATCGACCGGATGCGGCCGTGCAGCGGCGTGGCGAGGCCGAGCGTGTCGAGACCGGCTGGTGGGCGGCGGCCGGGGAGGCGGCCGACTACTGTGCCGGCGAGCTGGCCGGCGGGCGGGCGGTCTGCCTGCGGCGGGAACGCGCCGGCGGTGACTGGCAGGTGATCGGTCTCGAGGATTGAGTGCCGCTCAGTGTCGGTGACGTGCCGGCATCAGGCCGCGCCAGTGCCGCCAGACGGCAATGGCCACCAGCAGCCCCGTGCCGCCGAAGAGCAGGAAGAAGGTCGGCAGCTCGATGCCGAGCAACGAGAACAGGACGATGGCCAGCAGGCTGCTGACCACCATGGCCAGGGCGTTCTGCACATTGAGCGCGGCGATCAGCCGGGCGCGCTGCGACGGCCGCGAGGCACGTTGCAGGTGGCTGTAGAGCGGCACGACCAGCAGGCCCGCGAACAGGCCGGTCAGCGCGATATCTAGCCCTATCCGCCACATCAGCGGGCTCGTTGCCGAGGCAGCGACGTACCAGTCGAGCGCAACCACGGCCACGCCGAGGGCGGCAAACGGGGCCACGGCACGCGGGGGGCGTCGACCGCCGAGGTAACCCACCAGCAAGCCGCCGGCGGCGATGCTCAGGGCGAACAGGGCAAGCAACCCGGTCGCCCCGTCGGCCGGCAGGTCGAGCACGTCCTCGGCAAAGCGGGGAAACTGGGTGAGGTACCCCGCGCCGACGAACCAGAACCAGCTGATCAGCCACATCGACAGGCGCAGGCTAGCTGGTTGTCGGCGCAGCAGCCGCCAGGTGGCAATCCAGCTTCGGATTGGGCCGGCGCGGTCCGGCGCCCGCCCCGGTGCCGGGGCAGGCGGTATGAAGCGTGAGGCCACCAGCCCGCCGACGGCCACGCCAATTACCAGGAGGCTGGCGATAAGGGTGGCACGTTCGCCGGTGGCCGCGAGCAGCCCGCCGGTCAGCGTGCCGAGCAGGATGGCCGAGAACGTGCTCGCGGTCACCCAGCCATTGGCGCGCATCAGCATGCCCGCCGGCAGGTGCCGCGGGACGATCGCGTACTTGAGCGGGCCGAACCAGGCCGATTGCGTGCCCATCAGGAACACCAGCAACATCAACAGCCAGATGCTCTGCCACCAGAACGCCAGCGCGGCGACGATCATCAGCCCCAGTTCCGTCCACTTGAGCAAGCGCGCGAGCCTTGCCTGATCGAGTCGATCGGCCCAGTGACCGGCCATGGGCGAGAACAGCAGGCCGGGCAGGATGAACAATCCCGCCGCCAGGTTCATCAGCACGTCGAGGTTGCCGTCCTGCGCCGTGCCGATCTCGTAGGTGATCAGGAACATCACCGAGAAGCGGAAGGCGTTGTCGTTGAATGCCCCCAGCGCCTGGGTGAAGAAGTACGGCAGGAACCGACGGGAAAGCAGGCGTGCCGTGGCGGGGCTGGGCATGGCCGAGACGCTCCAAGGAAGGGACTTGCCGCATTGGAACACGCCACAGCGACCGCGCCAAGCGGCCGCAGACCGTGCCGGTCGGGGGCCGGGGACGAGTGGATCGTGCTAGGGTTCCGGTCGTTTCGATTCACATCTTCAGGAGGAGCGCCCATGTCCGAGTCGGTCGATGTCCACGAGCTGCTCGCCTATTGCGAGGGCCTGCTCGAGCCCGAAACCTACCGCGACTACGCGCCGAACGGTCTGCAGGTCGAAGGGCGACGTGAGATTCGTCGGCTGGTGACCGGCGTGACCGCCTGCCAGGCACTGCTCGATGCCGCCGTCGAGGCGGAGGCGGATGCCGTTCTGGTTCACCATGGCTACTTCTGGAAGAACGAGCCGGAGACCATCACCGGCATGAAGCGCCGGCGAATCGCGACGCTGCTCGCCCACGACATCAACCTGATCGGATACCACCTGCCGCTCGACGGGCATGAAGAGATCGGCAACAACGCCTGGCTTGCCCGCACGCTGGGGATGAACGTGACCGGGCGATTCGGCCACCAGCAGCTGGCCGTGTTCGGTCGACTCGAGCAGCCCGGCACCGGCAGCGAACTGGCCGCACGCATCACCGCGCAACTGGGTCGCGAGCCTCTGGTGGTCGGGCCGACCGATCGGACGATCCATCGCATCGGCCTGTGTACCGGCGGGGCGCAGGACATGCTGGGCGAGGCCATCGAGCTTGGCCTCGACGCCTTCGTTTCCGGCGAGATCTCCGAACGCACCACCCATATGGCGCGTGAGTGCGGCGTGACCTATTTCGCCGCCGGGCATCATGCCACGGAGACCGGTGGGGTGAGGCTGCTGGGCGAGCGGCTCGCCGAGGAATTCGGTATAGAGCATCGCTTTATCGATATTCCGAACCCCGTCTGATGGCGAAAATCGCGATGCAATCGGTTTCCCAAGCTAATAAAGGTCTATCTCGAGGTATTAGCCGGGCTTGTTTGACGGTGGGGGCGAGATGCTTAAACTACCTGCGCCGTGAAAAATGCTGTGCATCGGTGATGCCCCACGGAAAGGGCGGTACGAACTCGAGATCACACGGCGGCCCGGAACGGTTCCGGGCGTTTTTTCGCCGGGCACCGGAAGGCCGAAAGGCACGCGAGCAACACGAACGACGAGAAACCGCTTTCCGGTCGTGATCGTTTGACGGACAACCATCCAGGAGTACGACGTAACAATGGCTGATTCTCCCTCCAACCCGGCAAGGCGCCGGTTTCTGACCGGCGCGGCGACGGCGGTTGGCGCGGTGGGCGTCGGCTTTGCCGCCGTTCCGTTCTTGAGTTCCTTCCAGCCCAGTGCCAAGGCCGAGGCGGCCGGTGCGCCGGTCGACGTGAACATCGCCAAGCTCTCCCCGGGGCAGATGACCACCGTTTCCTGGCGCGGCAAGCCGGTCTACGTGGTGCATCGCACCGACCGCATGCTCGAGTTCCTGCCCGAGCTCAACGACGAGGTTCAGGACCCGGATTCGCGTGTGGTGGACCAGCAGCCGCCATTCGCCGCCAACATCTATCGAGCCCGCGAGGAGAGCAAGCGTTACCTCGTGGTGGTCGGTATCTGCACCCATCTGGGCTGTGCGCCGACCTATCGACCGGAAGTGGCGCCCGATGATCTGGGTGACGATTGGAAAGGCGGTTTCTTCTGCCCCTGCCATGGCTCGAAATTCGATATCTCCGGACGGGTCTACAAGGGCGTGCCGGCACCGACCAATCTGGAAGTGCCGCCGTATGTCTACGTGAGCAGCGACATCGGCGACATCATTCGCGTCGGCGGCACCGAGGAGGAGGCAGCATGATGAAGTCCCTGGGAAAGTGGGTGGACGACCGCCTGCCGGTTTCGCATTTCTGGAATGCCCACCTGGCCAAGTACTACGTCCCCCACAACTTCAACTTTTGGTATTACTTCGGCTCGCTGCTGCTGGTCGTCTTCGTACTGCAGATCGTCACCGGTATCTGGTTGACGATGAGTTACAAGCCTTCGGCCGACGATGCCTTCGCCTCGGTCGAGTACATCATGCGTGATGTCGAGTGGGGCTGGCTGATCCGGTACCTGCACTCGACCGGTGCCTCGTTCTTCTTCATCGCCGTCTATCTGCACATCTTCCGCGGGATGATGTACGGCAGTTACAAGAAGCCGCGCGAGCTCGTCTGGATCTTCGGCGTGCTGATCCTGCTGGTGCTGATGGCGGAGGCATTCATGGGCTACTTGTTGCCCTGGGGACAAATGTCCTTCTGGGGTGCGCAGGTGATCATTTCCCTGTTTAGCTCGGTCCCCGTGATCGGTCCGGATCTGGCGCTCTGGATTCGTGGTGACTACGTCGTCTCCGATGCCACCCTCAACCGGTTCTTCGCCCTGCACGTCATCGCGCTGCCGCTGGTCCTGCTGTTCCTGATCGGCGGGCACATCATGGCGCTGCACGAGGTGGGCTCGAACAACCCCGATGGCGTGGATATCAAGGAGAACAAGGACGACACCGGCAAGCCGGTCGACGGCATCCCGTTCCATCCTTACTACACCGTCAAGGACCTGTTCGGTCTGGGCGTATTCATGTTCATCTTCGCCGTAGTGCTGTTCTACTGGCCTGACGGCGGTGGTCTCATGCTCGAGCACCCGAACTTCATTCCGGCCGACCCGCTCAAGACCCCCGAACACATCGCGCCGGTGTGGTACTTCGCACCGCACTACGCAATCCTGCGCGCCGTACCGGACAAGTTCCTGGGTGTGCTTGCGATGACGATCGCGATCCTGATTCTGTTCGTCTTGCCGTGGATCGATCGTAACCGTACCCGATCGATTCGTTACCGCTCGACGGCGTTCAAGGTCAACCTGTTCGCGTTCGTGGTCGCATTCATCGGACTGGGATACCTGGGCACCCAGCCGCCGACCACGCTCGGCACCCTAGGCTCCCAGATGCTGTCGGCCGTTTACTTCGGCTTCTTCATCGCGCTGTTTTTCATCAGCCGTCATGAACGCACCAAGCCCGTGCCGGAGCGCCTGCAATGATTCGTATCACCTTTCTCATGTTCCTGATTGGCCTGATCGCGACCCCGTCGGTGAAGGCGGCCAGCAGCAATTACCCTCTCGCGGATGCCGACGTCGACCTCAGCGACAAGGCATCCTTGTACCGGGGGGCAAAGACGTTCATGGACAGCTGTGCTTCGTGTCACAGCGCCAAGATGATGCGGTTTGGTCGCATCGGCGAGGATCTTGGGCTCTCCGAGGAGCAACTGGCCGTGCTGATGCCCGACGAGCTCAGCAAACCGGGCGATGTGATCGAGACGAACATGCCGGCCGACTATGCGGAGGAGACCTTTGGTATCGCGCCGCCGGACCTGACGCTCTCGGCACGAGTGCATGGCGCCGACTGGATGTTCACCTACCTGACCACGTTCTACGAGGACCCGGACACGCTCTGGGGCGTCAACAACGCGGTATTTCCACTGGTGAGCATGCCGCACGTTTTCGCCGCCGAGCAGGGTGTCAAGCAGCCGGTCTACGAAACCGAGGGCGAGGGCGAGGACGCCAAGCGTCGCCTGATCGGGCTTGAGTCGCCGGAGCGCCCTGGCACGCTTTCTGAGGAAGAGTTCGAGGAGAAGATGCGCGACCTGACCGCGTTCATGGTGTACATGTCCGAGCCGGCCGCGCTGCTCCGGGCACATTACGGCCCCTACGTGCTCGCCTTCCTGTTCATCTTCACGCTGGTGATGTACCTGCTGAAGAAGGAATACTGGCGCGACATCAAGCATTGAGCGAGCCCGACCAGGCGGCCATGTGGCCGCTCGAAACCCCGACGAACCCGGCCCCGAGGCCGGGTTTTTGTTATCATGGCGTTTTACTCATTTGCACCACGGGAGGCGCCAATGGCGACCGTCAATCGTCGTTCGGTCATGACCTTGTTCACCAGTCCGGACTCGCCGGACTGCCACCGCACCCGCATCGTGCTCGCGGAGAAGGAACTGACCGCCGAGATCATCGACCTGTCCGAACAGGAGCCGCCGGAGGACTTCCACGACCTGTCCCCGGAAGGCACGGTGCCGGTGCTCGCCGATCGTGATCTGGTCCTGACCAACGCGCGGGTGATCATGGAATACCTCGACGAGCGCTTTCCCCACCCGCCGCTGATGCCGGTCGACCCGGTCAGCCGGGCCAAGGTGCGCACCGCGCTCTACCGGATCGAGAAGGACTGGTACGGCCTGCTGCCCGAGTTCGAGCGCGGCGAGAAGACCGTGGCCCGGGCGCGCAAGCAGCTCAAGGAAGAACTGTTGTCGGCCGCACCGATCTTCTCGGCAATGCCGTTCTTCATGAGCGAGGAATTCTCGCTCGCCGACGTCACGCTGGCCGCGTTGCTGTGGTACCTGCCGAAATACGGCATCGAGTTGTCCGGCCCGGGTGCCAAGCCGATCCTCGACTACATGGATCGGGTATTCAGCCGGCCGACCTTCCAGGCGAGCCTCACCGAAGTCGAACGCGAGATGCGCGAAGGCTGATCATGCTCTCCAAGCGTCCCTACCTGATTCCCGCCTTCTACGACTGGATTCTCGACCAGGGACACGTGCCGCACCTGGTCGTGAATGCCGATGCGCCGGACGTGATGGTGCCGGCCAGGTTCGTCGAAGACGGACACATCCAGCTCAACATCAACCCCTCGGCCGTGCGTGATTTCCACATGGATCGCGTCGGCATCTCCTTCGAGGCCCGGTTCGGCGGTCAGCCCGAGCGCGTGTTCGTGCCGATGCACGCGGTCCGGGCAATCGTCGATCGCGACTCCGGACAGGGAGCCACCTTTCCGGACGAGCCGGAGGAGACCTTCCCGCAGTCCGACGGCGACCGCGAGGGTGCACCAGCCCCGACGTCTTCCGGCAAGGGGCGCCCGCAACTCCGTGCGGTACCCGGAGGCGAGGAGACGGCCTCGGAAAAGAGCGGGTCGGATGCATCGGCGGGTGATTCGCCCGAGGAGTCGGACGGGAGTGGCCCGGATGACGATCCGCCGCCGACCTCGCCTTCGGGGGGTGGAAAGGGCGGGCCGAGCCTGCGCGTGGTCAAGTAGCGGGTTGTGTCTCGTCCGGTACGAAGTCCAGGCACACGCTGTTGATGCAGTAGCGCCGTCCCGTCGGGAGAGGGCCGTCGTCGAACACGTGCCCGAGATGAGCGTCGCACCCGGCGCACAGTACCTCGGTGCGGATCATCCCGTGGCTGGTATCTCGCCGCGTGGTCAGCGCCTCCGGGCTGGCCGGCCGGAAAAAGCTGGGCCAACCCGAGCCGGAATCGAACTTCGCGTCGCTGACGAACAGGGGGCGCCCGCAGCAGACACAATCGAAGCGCCCCGGGCGCTTTTCGTCGTTAAGGGTCCCGGACCAGGGAGGCTCGGTGCCGCCCAGCCGGCAAACGCGGTACTGTTCTTCATCGAGCTTTTCTCGCCAGAGATCGGGGTTGTCGTTCATGTTGCGGTCCGTTGGTTGCTGGGTGAAATCGGTCGCTGTCGTCCGTTGATCATAGCCGACCGTCTGGCTCGGCCAATCCTCATCCCGGCGCATCTTGATGTAGACGGTCGGGGATGACGGCGCGGCAGTTGGCCCGCCTTGGCTAGCTTGGTATGATCCAAATCGGATCTTCCACTATAACAAACGCAACTAAGCCATTGACTGAGTTAAATATAGGCCTGACCCGATGCCCGGAATGACCAAGCCTGCGATCTTCCGTCCCCAGCTGGCCCTGCTCGAGCTGGCCCTGCTGGTCGTCGCGTTGTTGCTGGGTGTCTACCTGCTGGCCCTGCTCAGTTACCACCCCGACGATCCGGGTTTCAGCGTCACCGGAGCCGGCGACGTCCGTAATGCTGCCGGGCTGGTCGGGGCCTGGGTGGCCGACGGGGCCCGCTACCTGGCCGGTTTCGGAGCCTACATGCTGGTGCCGGCGCTGCTGCCGCTGTTGTGGCGGACGTTTCAGCGAGCGCGGCAGGGGAGGCGATGGGCCGATCTGCCGTTCGCGATCCAGTGGCTCGGGGTGCTGCTGCTGGTGCTCTGCGTCAGCGTTCTGGCAGCGATCAACCACGAACCACTGGAATCCCCCAGCGGGTTGTCTGCCGGTGGCGTGCTGGGTCTCGTGCTCGCCGAAGGCATGGTTCGCATGCTCGGCGCCCTGGGCAGCACGCTGGTGCTGCTCGGCCTGATGATGCTGGGTGTGTCGGCGACGACGGGTCTTTCCTGGTTTGCCCTTTTTGATCTGATCGGTGCGATATTGATCCGGCTGGTCAACGGGGTGCGGTCGGTGGCGCGCTGGGTTCTCGCGCGGCTGCCATTGTCGCGTCGGCCCGGTCCGGCGCCGATACCCGAGATCGGGGCGAGCTACGAGGAGGTCGAGCAGCGGCGCAAGCAGACCCCACGCCCCGAAAGCAAACCGAAGCCTCGGACCAGGCCGGCCGCGCCGCCCAAACCGGCACCGGCGCCGTCGGTCACCTCGTCTAAGAGAAAGTCGAGCGGGCCGCCACAACCGGAACTGGGCACCGCCGACGGCAAGCCGATCCTGGAGCTGCTCGATCGCCCGGTTCAGCAGAGCAGTGGCTTCGACAAGGACGACCTGCAGCGCATGTCGGAAGTGATCGAGGCGCGCCTCTCGGAGTTCGGCGTCTCGGTGGAGGTAGTGGCAGCCCACCCCGGCCCGGTAATCACGCGATTCGAACTGCAGCCGGCCCCCGGGGTGAAGGTCAGCCAGATCTCGAACCTCGCCAAGGATCTGGCGCGAGCGCTGTCGATCGTGTCCGTGCGCGTGGTCGAGGTGATTCCGGGCAAGTCGACGGTGGGCCTGGAGATTCCCAACACGTCTCGCGAGATCATCGCCTTGCGCGAGCTGCTCGAGTCGCGCCGCTACCGGGAGGCCCGGTCGCCGCTGACCGTGGCGCTGGGCAAGGACATCGGTGGCGAGCCCATCATGGCCGACCTTGCACGCATGCCGCACCTGCTGGTGGCCGGCACCACCGGTTCCGGCAAGTCGGTGGGGGTCAATGCCATGATCCTCAGCCTGCTATACAAGGCGACGGCCGAAGAGGTGCGGTTGATCCTGATCGATCCGAAGATGCTCGAGCTGTCGGTATATGAGGGGATCGGTCATCTGCTCGCCCCGGTGGTGACCGACATGAAGGAGGCCTCCAACGCCCTGCGTTGGGCGGTGGGCGAGATGGAGCGCCGCTACCGGTTGATGGCCAAGCTCGGGGTGCGCAACATCGCCGGCGCGAACGAAAAGATTCGGCAGGCCATCGACAGTGGCGAGCCTATCAAGGACCCCTTCTACGATCACGCCCAGGCATTCGACCCGGATCTGCCGCCGCCGACGCTCGAGCCGATGCCGTACCTGGTGATCGTGGTCGACGAGTTTGCCGACATGATGATGGTGGTGGGCAAGAAGGTCGAGGAGCTGATCGCCCGGCTGGCACAGAAGGCCCGCGCGGCGGGCATCCACCTGATTCTTGCCACCCAGCGCCCGTCGGTGGACGTAATCACCGGCCTGATCAAGGCCAACATTCCCACGCGCATCGCCTTCCAGGTGTCCTCCAAGGTCGATTCCCGGACGATCCTCGACCAGATGGGGGCCGAACACCTGCTCGGTCACGGTGACATGCTCTACCTGCCGCCGGGTAGCGGCATGCCCATGCGCGTGCACGGCGCCTTCGTCAGTGATGACGAGGTTCATCGCGTGGTCGAGGCGCTCAAGACGCTGGGCGAGCCGGAGTACGTCGACGAAGTGCTCTCCGAGGCCACCGCGGCCAACGTGACATTGCCGGGCGAGAAACCGGTCCGCGCCGATGGCGAGGAGATCGACGAGCTGTACGATCAGGCCGTGGCGATCGTCACCGAGTCGCGCAAGGCCTCGATTTCCTACGTCCAGCGACGCCTCAAGATCGGCTACAACCGCTCCGCGCGCCTGGTGGAACAAATGGAGGCCGACGGGGTGGTCGGCGAACTCGGCGCGAACGGTAGCCGCGAGGTGCTCGCCCCACCACCCCCGAAATAGGCTTGGGGTACCCCCTCCGCTCATCCCGCCCGGAACCGCGAACGCCGAGAGGCGTCGAACCAGTTCCTACCACGCATTGGTGATTCATGACTCGAGATTCCACTCGCCGTACCGTCATCCAGCGCATCCTGACCGGGATCGCCATGGCCGCGTTCTTCGTTGGCGTTTTTGCCGCGCCGGCGGCAGCCGCCTCGAAGGCGGACGACGTCGATGCCCTGCTTGAGCAATTGGCGAGAATCGAGACGTTGGCAGCGGACTTTACCCAGGAACGTCGGGATGCCCAGGGTCGCGTGAAGCGAGAATCCACCGGCACCTTCGTGTTGCGGCGGCCCGGCCAGTTCTTCTGGCGCTACGAGACGCCCTATGTCCAGGAATTGATCGCGAACGACGACAAGCTCTGGGTCTACGAACCGGACCTCCGCCAGGCCAGCCGCTCGCCGCTTTCGGCCACCGAAGGGGCCCCTATCGCGATCCTGACCGGTCAGCGACCGGTCGACGAGGTGTTTCGCGTCCGGCACCTGGAAAGCGAAGGCGGCCTGAACTGGTTTGCCCTGCGGCCGCTCGACGAGCAGGGGGACTTCCGTGAGGTGCTGCTGGGCGTGGACGAGCAGGGCATTCGCGAGATGCGGTTTATCGATCAGCTCGACCAGACCACCCGCGTCTCCTTCGAGTCGCGTCGGTTCAACCAGTCGGTCGACGAGTCCGCCTTCGAGTTCGAGGCCCCCGACGGGGTCGACGTTGTCGAGGCACGCGAGCCACCGGCGATCCAGTGAGCTTTGCCGGACACGCGACCAGATAATGACCGATGCTCACTCGCAGGACGATCTGTTCGGCAGCTCCGATCCGGGCAATGATTCGATCGGGCTGACGAGCCCGCGATCGGACGAGTCGTCACCCTCGATCTACCGGCCGCTTGCCGACCGGCTGCGACCGCGGGGGATCGAAGAATTCGCCGGCCAGGTGCGCGTGGTCGGGGAATCGGCGCCGCTGCGTGTGGCGATGGAAAAGGGCCAGGCGCACTCCTGCCTGCTCTGGGGGCCGCCGGGCGTGGGAAAGACCACGCTGGCCGCCCTTTACGCCGAACGCCTGCAGGCCGAGATCGTCTACCTGTCGGCCGTCGAGGCGGGGGTGAGGGAATTGCGGGTGATCATCCAGTCGGCCCGCGAGCGCCGCCGGTCGGCCGGGCGCCTGACCGTGCTGTTCCTCGACGAGATCCATCGGTTCAACAAGACCCAGCAGGACCAGCTGCTGCCCTCCGTGGAGCAGGGCGTGCTCGTGCTGGTCGGCGCAACCACGGAAAACCCCTCGTTCTCGCTCAACAATGCCTTGCTCTCGCGGCTGCGAGTCTATCGCCTCCAGGCGCTGGACGACGCGGCCATGCATGCCTTGCTCGAGCGCGCCCTGGACCACCCCCAGGGTGTGAAGGAGACCACAGGCGGGCTGCCGCTGGTGATGCAACCGGCGATTGCCCAGCGGCTGGTGGCCGCAGCGGACGGCGATGCCCGGCGCCTGCTTACCCTGCTGGAGCTTGCCGCCCAGCTTGCGGCCGACACGCCCGACGGGGCGGCCCGCGAGGTAGGGGAGGAGACGCTCGAGGCCCTGCTGACGCAGTCACCGCGGCGATTCGACCAGGGGGGCGACGAGTTCTACGACCAGATATCGGCCATGCACAAGGCGATCCGCGGGTCGAACCCGGATGCCGGGGCGTACTGGTTGCTGCGCATGCTGGATGGCGGGGCCGATCCGTCGTATCTCGCGCGGCGACTCGTGAGGATTGCCTCCGAGGATATCGGCAATGCCGACCCGCGCGCGCTGAGCGTGGCACTGGATGCGTGGACGGCCTTCGATCGACTCGGTGTGCCCGAAGGCGAACTGATGCTCACCCAGGCGGCCATGTACCTGGCTGTGGCGCCGAAGAGCAACGCCGTCTACAAGGCGCACAACGCGTTGCTGGCGACGATCCGGCAACGTGGCACCGACCCGGTGCCGATGCATCTGCGCAATGCGCCGACGGCCCTGATGGAACGGGAGGGCTGGGGCAAGGGGTATCGGTACGCCCATGACGAACCCGAGGCCTATGCCGCCGGTGAAACCTACCTGCCCGAGGACCTTGTCGACCAGCGCTTTTACGAGCCGGTGGAGCGGGGACTTGAGCGCAGCATCGCCGAGCGCATGCGCTACTGGGCGGATCTAGACGCGCACGCCACCGAGCCGCGTCATCGCGACAACCCCGAGCCGGGGACGGACTGACCCGACTCGCCGCCGCTCAGCGGTAGGCGATTTCCTCGAGGTCGAGCAACCGGGACTTGATGGCCGAGCCCTGCGCGTAACCACCCAGCCGGCCTCCGGCGGCCAGGACGCGATGGCAGGGGACCAGGGGCGCCCAGGGATTGGCCCCCACCGCCTGGCCCACGGCCCGCGCCGCACCCGGGTACCCGGCCCGGCGCGCCAGTTCGCCGTAATTGACCCATTCCCCCCATCGCAGCCGGCACAGCGCCGACCAGACGGCTCGCTGGAAGTGCGTGCCGGTGGCGGGAAAGCCCGGGTGGGCGGTCCAGTCGAACGGCTCGCCATCCGTCTCACCCCAGTGGACGAGAGCCTGTTCGACGTCCGCGTAGCCGTTCGGGAGCCGCTCGGGTCGGTTCTCACCGGGTGCGTCCTCGACCCGCATCCCCCGCAACATCCCGTCGGCGATTGTCAGTCGCACCCAGAGTCGCGTGCCCGCCGCGTCGGACGGATCACCGAGCGGAAAGCGAATCAATCGATCCGTAGCCATGATCGCTCGTCGCGCCCGCTCAGGACGAGGTCCGCTTGCGCCGGAATATCTTCTCGGCGCCGGTCTGGAGCAGCTCGAAGAACATCGGGATGAACAGGATGGCGACGTAGGTCGCGAGAATCATCCCGCCCACGATCGGTGTGCCCAGCGAATTGCGCGCGGCCTCGCCGGCGCCGGTGGCCAGTGCCAGCGGCAGCACGCCGAGGATGAAGGCCATCGACGTCATGATCACCGGGCGGAAACGGATGCGGGCGGCCTTCAGGGCAGCTTCCTTGATCGAGAGACCATCCTCGTTGTGCATCTTCGAGGCGAACTCGACCACCAGGATGGCGTTTTTCGCCGACATCGCGATCAGCACCAACATGCCCACCTGGAAGTAGATGTCGATGTTCATCCCGCGCATCCAGATCGCGATCAGTGCGCCCAGTACGGCGAACGGCACCGCGGTGATGACTGCGAAGGGCAGGGACCAGCGTTCGTACTGCGCCGCGAGGATCAGGAACACCATGATCACGCCCAGCAGGAAGGCGATCGCCCCGGCCGAGCCGCTGGAGAGCTCCTGGAACGCCGAGCCGACCCAGCCAAGGGTGTAGTCACCCCCGCCGAGCGCCTGGTCGACCACCTCCTGCATGGCCGTGAGCGCCTGGCCCGAGGAGTAGCCCTCGGCCGGGTTGCCCATGATCTTGGCCGCCGGGAAGATATTGAAACGGTCGATCACGTCCGCGCCCGTCGTGCGGGTCAGGCTGACCACCGAACTGATCGGCACCAGTTGCCGATTGCCGCCGCGCACGAAGACGTTCTCGAGGTCCTGCGGGTCGGCACGGAAGTCCGCGTCGGCGGCCATGTTCACCTGGAAGTTTCGACCGAACAGGGTGAAATCGTTGACATAGCGGGTGCCGAAGGTGCCCTGCATGGTGCGGAACACGGCGGCGACCGGCACGTCCAGAGCGTAGGCCTGCTCGCGGTCGACCTCCATGTGGAACTGCGGTGTATTGTCGACGAAGGTGGTCCGTACACCGGCGAGCTCCGGTCGCTCGTTGGCCGCGGCAACCAGGGCATTGGCCGCGTCGGCCAGCGCCTTTACGTCCGCCGATCCGCGTTGCTGCAGATAGGCTTCGAAGCCGCCGGTGGTCGACATGCCGCGGATCGGCGGCGGCACGAAGGCCATGACCTGACCTTCCTCGATCTGGCTGCCGGCTCCCATTGCCTTCTTGACCGTGGCCTGGACGCTCTGGTCATCATCGGGTCGTTCCGACCAGTCTTTCATGCGCGTGAAGGCCACGCCCTTGTACGGGCGTTGAGTGCCGGCCAGCAGATCGAAACCGGCAAAGGCGACCTGCATGTGCACGTCCGGATTCTCCCGGATCATCGCCGAGTATTCATCCCGGACCTCGTTGGTACGCGAGAGGCTCGCGGCCGGATCGAGGTTCAATGTGGAGATGAAATAACCCGGGTCCTCCTCGGGCACCAGACCGGTCGGCGTGCTGCGAAACAGCATGACGGCGGCGATCACCACCCCGGCGAACAACAACAGGCCGATCGGCCAAGCGACCAGGAAGAAGTGCACCAGCTTCATGTAGCCGTCGCGGAAGGCATCGAAGCCCCGGTTGAAGATCCGGAACGGCAGCGGGGGCTTCTTCTCCTTGTGGTTCTTGAGCAGCAGGGCGGTCATCGACGGGGTGAGAGTCAGTGCGACCACGCCCGAGAGCACCACCGAGATCGACAGGGCCACGGCGAACTGGCGGTACATCTCGCCAGCCAGGCCGGGAATGAACGCGACGGGCACGAAAACGGCCAGCAGGACCAGCGTGGTGGCCACGATCGGGCCGGTGACCTGTTCCATCGCCTTGATCGACGCCTCGCGCGCCTTGAGGCCTTCCTCGCGCATCAGCCGTTCGACGTTCTCGATGACGATGATCGCGTCGTCCACCACGATGCCGATCGCGAGCACGAAGCCGAACAGGGTCAACAGGTTGATCGACATGCCGGACAGGTAAAGACCGGCGAGCGCGCCGATCAATGCGACCGGAATCGCGACCAGCGGCACGATGGTCGCGCGCGGTTTCTGCAGAAAGATGAAGATGACCAGGGTGACGAGCAACAATGCCTCGACGAACACCTTGAGCACTTCCTCGATGGAAATGCGCACGAAATCGGTCGTGTCCAGCGGGATCTGGTAGTTCATGTCCCCGGGGAAGCGCTCGGAGAGCTCCTTCATTTCCTCCCGGACCTGCTGGACGGTCTCGAGCGCGTTGGCCCCCGGTGCGAGATAAAGCCCCATGGGCACCGTCGGCGCGCCGTTGTACGTCGCATTGAAACCGTAAGTCTGCGTGCCCAGCTCGACCTCGGCGACGTCCTTGAGACGCAGGGTGCCGCCATCCTCGGAGGAGGCGAGGATGATGTTCTCGAACTCCTCGACCTCGTTGAAGCGCCCTTCGGAGGTGATGGTGTAGGTGAACGCCTCGCCTTCCTTGTTGGGCGAGTCGTTGAACTTGCCGGCGGCGAACTGGGCGTTCTGCTCGCTGATCGCCGCGGCGATGTCGTCCTGGGTCAGGTCGAAATGGGCCAGCTTGGCCGGATCGAACCAGACCCGAAGGGAATAGTCCTGTGCGCCGAACAGTCTGGCATCCCCGATACCGGGTACGCGCTTGAGCGAGTCGAGGATGTTGATCAGCCCGTAGTTGCTGAGAAACTTGGTATCGAATTCCTCGTCTTCCGAGATCAGGGTGATGACCATCAGCAGCGAACTGCTCTTCTTGTTCACCACCACGCCCTGGTCACGCACCTCCTGCGGAAGCTGGGGCAGCGCGCGCTGCACGCGGTTGTTGACGTCGATCGTGGCCTGATCCGGGTCGGTGCCGGTGGCGAAGGTCACGGAGAGGTTCATCTGCCCGGCATCGGAGCTCCCCGACGTCATGTACAGCATGTCGTCGACGCCGTTGATCGCCTGCTCGATCGGTGCGGCGACGGACTCGGCTATGGTTCCCGCGTCAGCCCCGGCATAGGTGGCCCGGACCTCGACCTCGGGAGGGACGATCTCGGGATACTGCTCGATGGGAAGGCCCGTGAAGGCCGCGCCGCCCGCGATCATGATCACGATCGCCAGCACGGTGGAGAAGATCGGGCGGTCAATGAAGAACTTGGAAAACATCGATGGTCTCCGGTGCCCTCGTCAGGAGGGCGTCACGGGCAGGTTGAGTGGAAAGGGCGAGACGCGGTTCAGGCTCCGTTATCGTCTTTCCGATCCCGGTCGTCCTTCGGGTCCTGCGGGTCGACCGGCTTGCCCGGGCGGACCTTGAGAAGGCCGTCGACGATAAGTCGTTCGCCTGGCTCGAGGCCGGACTCGACGATGCGGCCCTTATCGCTCATCGGCCCCAGTTCCACCCGACGTTGCTCGGCCTTGTCCTCGTCATCGAGCACGTAGACCACCGTGCTGTTGGGTTCGGCGCCGGTTCCGATCGCGCTCTCGGGAATGATCACCGCGTCGCTGACCTCGTCGACCTTCAGTCGGACCCGCAGGTAACGGTTTGGCCGCAACACGTCGCCCGGGTTGTCGAACACACCACGCAGTTCGATCGAGTTGGTACCCCGATCGATGCTGGCCGAGCGGTAGTCGAGCTCACCGGTGATCGTCTCGCCCTCGGGGCCGGTGATGTTGGCGATTTCGGCTGGTGTCTTCCGTTCCGTGGAGGGATTGAGTGCCGGTCTGTCGGCAAACGGGTCGTCCACCGGGTAGGACAGCGTGACCTGGATCGGATCGATTTCCTCGATGCTTACCAGTCGGTCGCCCACGCCGACCAGATTGCCCGGGTCGACGGCACGCCGACCGGCGATGCCCGGGATGGGCGCGGCCACCGAGGTGTAGTCGAGATCGATCTGGGCAGACTCCAGCTGTGCCTCGGCGACCTTGACTGCGGCCTGGGCAGTCTCGAGGGCCGAACGGGCGTCGTCGCGCTGCTTCTCGCTGGCCACGCCACGATCGAACAGCGAACTGTTACGGCGCCAATCACGCTCCGCGGCGGCGAGTGTCGCGCGGGCCGAGGCCAGGTCGGCCCCGGCCTTGTTCACGCTCGCCCGGTACGGCCGTTCATCGATACGGAACAGAGCGTCACCTTTCTCCACCCGCTCACCCTCGACGTAATCGCGCGACTCGAGGATGCCGCCGACCTGGGCTCGCACCTCGACATGGCGATTCGCTTCGGTACGGCCGGTGAACTCCTTGTAAACCGAAGCGCTGGCCGGTTCGATCTGGATGACGGGCACCTTGGGCGGCGGCTGCTTTCCGCCGGACTGGGCCTGAGCGGGCAGACTGGCCACCATCAGCAACACGGCCGGCGCAATCGCGACCATGAACGGACGGGATCTGAGCGAGAACGGGGCGCGGATCGGGGACATGGGGTGTACCGGGTCGATGACAGGCAGGGCCTGCCGGGGTTGACGCAATCTGGGTCGGGCGACGCACGATCGGACCGCCGCACCGCAAAAAGGTAGTCTACTAATGAATTAGTTGGCCATCAATCGGCATGATCGCCGCAGCGGCGGATGGCGGCGCCCCGGGGAGAGCAGAACTTAGGCTAAGCTGGACGGGAATTCACGTGGTTCCCAAGTGCCCACCCTAATTCATCGTTTCATTTGCTGGGAGGCTCGACCGTGAGCGAAACCATCTTCACCAAGATCATCAACCGCGAAATACCGGCGGAAATCGTGTTCGAGAACGAACGGATACTCGCCTTCCGCGACATCAATCCGCAGGCGCCGGTGCATTTGTTGATCATCCCGAAAAAGCCCATCCCCACACTGAACGATATCACCCCGGAGGATGCGCCCCTGATCGGGGAGCTGTTCGTGGTAGCCCGCGAGCTGGCCGCGCTGGAGGGTGTCGACGAGTCAGGCTACCGTACGGTGTTCAACTGCAATCGTGACGGCGGTCAGGAGGTCTACCACCTGCACCTCCACCTGCTGGGTGGGCGTGCGATGCAGTGGCCGCCGGGCTGACGCGACTGAAGTGATCGCGACCGCGCGTCTTCAGTCGCTCGTGGCGCGCAGCGCCTGATACTGCTGCAGCCGCCGCTCGAGTATCTCGCCGTCGTCCACGGCGGCCCGCACCGCGCATCCGGGTTCGTTGATGTGTCGACAGTCGTTGAAACGACAGTAGGCCGACGCGGCGTGGATCTCGGGGAAAGCCTCCTCCAGGGCCTCGGTTGGAACGGTGTCGACCGGGAAATCGCGCACGCCGGGCGCGTCGATCAGCCCTCCCTCGCCATCGGGGAACCGGTAGAGGGTGCTCGCACGGGTGGTGTGCGTCCCCTCGCGGTTGAACGCCGAGATCGCGCCGATCGCCGCCTGGTCGGCGCGGGGCGTGATTTCGCGTGAGAGGGAGGTCTTGCCCACACCGGACAATCCCACCGCGAGGGTGACCTGGTCGTGCAGTCGCTCGCGCAGGGTCTCGATGCCCTCGCCGGACTTGACCGAGGTGCGGATCACCTCGAATCCCAGCGACGCCCACAGGGCGACGGTCGCCTCGATGCACTCGCGTTGCTCGGCGTCGATCTCTGCCAGCAGGTCGGTCTTGTTGAGCACGATCACCGGACGGGCGGGTAACGCGAACACGGCCACCAGGGTGCGCTCGACCACCTCGGGGTTCATCCATGGCAGCACCGAGGTGACCACCAGCACCTGGTCGATGTTGGCGGCCATCATCTTCTTCTTTCCGTAGGCGTCGGGGCGGATCAGCAGGTTGCGACGGTCCTCGCGCTGCTCGATCAACACGTTGTCCTGCTCGTCGCGTTGCCAGCGGATACGATCGCCCGTGGTCAGACGGCCGACCGTGCGCCGTGCCCGACCGCGGTGAAGATGATGCTCGGCATCCTCGATCAGCAGGTCGTGGCCGTGGTGCGTGACCACGATGCCCGGCTCCAGTGAGGAATCGGTGTCGTTCGCGACGCGCCGTCGGCGATCGATCTGACGCTGCTGCTGCTTGCTCAGGCGGATCTTGCGGGTCATCGCGGGAACCTAGAGCAGGAAGAGGGTGGCCAACCCGAGGAAGATGAAGAAGCCCCCCGAATCGGTGATTGCGGTGATCATGACCGCGCTGCCGAGCGCCGGGTCACGGCCCATGCGGGTCCGCACGATCGGGATGGTCACGCCGAAGAACGCCGCACTCAGGAAGTTCAGGGTGACCGCGGCGACCATCACGGCCGAGACGCCGGCGTTCTGGTACATCACGAACGTGACGATACCCAGCACGCCCCCCCAGACCACCCCGTTTATCAGCGCGACCTTCAGTTCCTTGCCGTAGAGCAGCCGGATGTCGCCGCCACCCAGCTTGCGGAAGGCCAGTTCACGCACGATCATCGTGATGGTCTGGTTGCCGACGTTGCCGCCCATGCCCGCCACGATCGGCATCAAGACGGCCAGCGCCACCAGTTGCTGGATCGAGCCCTCGAACAGGCCGATGACCTGGGCGGCGACGATGGCCGTGACCAGATTCACCGCAAGCCACGGGGCCCGGTTCTTCACCGACTTGCGCACCGGGGCGAAGATGTCCTCCTCCTCGGACAGGCCCACCTGCGAGAGTCGTTCCTCGTCGCTGGATTCGCGGATGAAGTCGACCACCGCGTCGATGGTGACCCGACCGACGAGACGATCGACTTCGTCGACCACCGGCGCGCTGACGAGATCGTAGCGCTCGAAGGCATCCGCGCCGTCGCGCGCCTTGTCCTCCGGGTGGAAGCGCACCGCGTCGCCTTCCATCACGTCGGCTATCCGCGTCTCGGGGTCGTTGAGCAACAGCGTCTTGAGATGGATGACGCCCTCGAACAGCCCGTCGCGGTCGGTGACGAACAGCTTGTCGGTGTGGTCGGGCAGCGAATCCATCCGCCGTAGATAACGCAGGGCCACCTCGATGGTCACGTCGCCGCGCACCGTGACCAGGTCGAAGTCCATCAGCGCGCCGATGGTGTCCTCGTCGTAGGACATGACGAAGCGCAATTTCTCACGGTCGTCGATCGGCAGGGCGGTGAACACGTCCTGCATCATGCCTTCGGGCAGGTCGGGGGCCAGGTCGGCGAGCTCGTCGGTGTCGAGCGTCGAGGCGGCGTTGAGGATCTCCTCACGATCCATGACCTCGATCAGGGTGTCGCGGACCGAATCGGAAACCTCCAGCAGCACCTCGCCGTCTCGATCCGAATGCACCAGCTCCCAGATGATCAGTCGCTCGTCCTGGGGAAGGGACTCGAGCACCTTGGCGACGTCGGCGGCGTGGAGTCGCTCGATCTTGCGTGCGAGGTTGGCCAGCTCGTGCCGGGTCAGCTCCGAGAAGGGGAGGTGGGACTCGCCTGGTTCGCCGCCTCGATCCGCCTCTACCTGCCGGGAGAGCGTGTCGCGAATCTCGTGGATCAGCGAGTCGAGCTCTTCCTGGCGGTCGGTGTCGGTTAGTTCAGCCATGAACATCGGATTCCGGCGGTACGGACGGGGCGGGAAGCCCCCGTCGAGGGTGGATTGGGCCGGCGCCCAGTATAGCGGACGGCGCGAGCCCCGAGCAGGGTACACACCTGTTGGGCACGGCGTGACGACCGCGTTGACGTGCTAGGCTTCTGGGCGCCTCGGTACCCATGTCCCCGCGTTCGGTCACCGCCACGCCACGGTGCACCGCATCAATAGGAGAGAGTCCATGCACGCCCCGGAAGACAATCTGATCTGGATCGATCTCGAGATGACGGGACTGGACCCGGTCCGGGACACCATTATCGAGATTGCCACCCTCGTGACAGACAAGCATCTCAACGTGCTCGCCGAAGGCCCGGTCATCGCGATCAATCAGCCCGAGGCCAAGCTGGCCGGCATGGACGAGTGGAACCAGCGCGTGCATGGGCAGAGCGGCCTGATCGAGCGCGTGCGCCAGAGCGACTGCGATCTGCGCTGCGGGGAGACCCGCACGCTGGAATTCCTGCGCCAGTACGTGCCGCAAGGAAAGTCGCCGATGTGCGGCAACAGCATCTGCCAGGATCGGCGGTTTCTCGCCCGCCTGATGCCCGAGCTGGAAGCCTATTTCCACTATCGCAACCTCGATGTCTCTACCATCAAGGAGCTGGCGAGACGCTGGCAACCGGACGTGCTCGCGGGCTTTCGCAAGCCCTCCAGCCATCAGGCCATGGACGACATCCGTGGCTCGGTGGCCGAGCTGTCGCACTACCGGGCGGGCTTTTTCAAGCTCTGAGGACCGCCCCGAAGTCGCGCATTGGTAGAATCCGGGCAATCACCCACCATGACGAGCAGGGAGTCAGGCAAGAAATCATGAGCACACGAGTCGGGATTGTTGGCGCCAACGGCCGCATGGGGCGTCGACTGATCGAAGCGGCCCACCAGGGTGGTTACACGCGGATGGGAGCGGCGTTCGCCCGTAGCGGCAGTCCGCTGATCGGCCAGGATGCCGGCCAGATTGCCGGGATCGGCCAGATCGGCGTGCCGGTGGTCGACGACCTGCCCGGTCACGATCATGACTTCGATGTACTGATCGACTTCACCTCCATTGAGGCGACGATGCGTCATCTCGCGATCTGCCGCGAGGCTGGCCGGGCGATCGTGATCGGCACGACCGGTCTGTCGGAGGCACAGAAGGACACACTGCAGGCCGCGGCGCGCGACATCCCGATCGTCTTTGCCCCCAACATGAGCATCGGCATCAACGTGCTGCTGCAGGTGCTCGGTCAGGTCGCCAGCATGCTCGGCGACGACTACGACGTGGAGATCATCGAGGCCCATCACCGGCACAAGGTCGACGCGCCGTCCGGCACCGCCTTGCGCCTCGGCGAGGCGGTGGCCGAATCGCTGGACCGTGACCTGCAGCGGGTGGCCATCTACGGCCGCGAGGGCATCACCGGCGAACGGACCGCGGAGACCATCGGGTTTTCCACCATCCGCGGTGGCGATGTGGTCGGCGACCACACCGTGCTGTTCGCCGGGATCGGCGAGCGAGTCGAGATCACGCACAAGGCCTCCAGCCGGATGACCTTCGCCAAGGGCGCGGTGCGAGCCGCCCACTGGGTCGCGGACAAGCCGGCCGGTCTCTACGACATGAGCCACGTCTTGGGCCTCAAGCCGGTGTGATCACCCCAACGGTTTGGGTGCAGCGGCAGCGATGCGGGAACGGTGTCGCAGCCGCCCTGACGTGGACAGCCTCGGGGGCTTTCAGTCATAATTGCGCCCCGAAACCGAGGCGCGCCGGCTGCCTCGGCGGCCGGCGCCGACTCGGGCGGGGCGAGATGACAATTCAGTGGGGGAAAGTTCTTGGATAGCACGGTCTCAGACGCGAACACCGGGCTCCCGGCCAACACCGCGCTCCTGGCTCTTGAAGACGGGAGCGTTTTTTACGGCACCTCCATCGGTGCCGATGGGGTGTCCGTGGGCGAGGTGGTGTTCAATACCGCGATGACGGGCTACCAGGAGATCCTCACCGACCCGTCCTATCGCCGGCAGATCGTGACCCTGACCTACCCGCACATCGGCAACGTCGGCATCAACGCCGAGGACGCCGAGTCCGACGCGGTCCATGTCGCCGGCCTGGTGATCCGCGACTCTGGCCAGATGAGCTCCTGGCGCGGTCAGCAGTCGCTGGAGGACTACTGTCGCGAGCACGACGTGGTCGCCATCGCCGAGGTCGATACCCGCGAACTCACCCGCCGCCTGCGCGATCAGGGTGCCATGAAGGGCTGCATCGTCGCCGGTAACGATCTCGATGCCACGGCCGCCATCGAGCAGGCGCAGGGCTTTGCGGGCCTGGCGGGCATGGACCTGATCCCCGAGGTCGGCACCCGCGAGGTGCGCGAGTGGGCCGAGGGCTCCTGGTGGGTGGCCGTCTCGGACCGGCCCGAACCGACCCGCCACGTCGTCGCCTACGACTACGGTTTCAAGCACAACATCCTGCGCAAACTGGTCGATCGCGGCTGCCGCATCACGCTCTTCCCGGCCGACACGCCGGTCGAGGAGCTTCTCGCCGCGAAGCCTGACGGGATCCTGGTGGGCAACGGGCCCGGCGATCCGGCGGCCTGCACCAAGGCTATCGCCGACATAGAGCGCTTCCTCGAGACCGGCATCCCGCTGTTCGGCATCTGCCTGGGTCACCAGTTGCTGGCACTGGCCAGTGGGGCGAAGACCAGCAAGATGAAGTTCGGCCATCACGGCGCGAACCACCCGGTCCAGGACATCGCTTCGAGGCGCGTGCTGATCTCCAGCCAGAACCATGGCTTTGCGGTCGAGGAAGACAGCCTGCCGGCCCACCTCGAGGCGACGCACCGATCACTGTTCGACGGTAGCCTGCAGGGCATCCGCCGTACCGACTGCCCGGCCTTCAGTTTCCAGGGGCACCCCGAGGCGAGTCCCGGGCCTCACGATCTCGACCTGCTGTTCGATCAGTTCGTCGAGAGCATCGACGCCCGTCGCTGATTCCGCCTTCCCAAGAACAACCAACTGCCCAGCCACGGCTGGCAGGTGAGTCGAGCATGCCAAAGAGAAACGATATCCAGAGTGTACTGATCATCGGCGCCGGGCCCATCGTCATCGGCCAGGCCTGCGAGTTCGACTATTCCGGGGCCCAGGCCTGCAAGGCGCTGCGCGAGGAGGGCCTGCGGGTCATCCTGATCAACTCCAATCCGGCGACCATCATGACCGACCCGGAGATGGCCGATGCGACCTACATCGAGCCGATCACCTGGGAGGCGGTCTCCGCCATCATCGAGAAGGAGCGCCCGGACGCCGTGCTGCCGACCATGGGCGGCCAGACCGCGCTCAACTGCGCGCTGGATCTCCACCGTCACGGCGTGCTCGACCGCTACGGCTGCGAGCTGATCGGCGCGAGCCAGGACGCCATCGACATGGCCGAGGACCGCGAGCGTTTCAAGGACGCCATGGCCGAGATCGGCCTGTCCACACCGGCCTCCACGGTGGTGCACACCTTCGATGCGGCCGTGGCCGCGCAGGTCGAGATCGGTTTCCCGGCCATCATCCGCCCGTCGTTCACCATGGGTGGCACCGGCGGCGGGATTGCCTACAACCGCGAGGAGTACGAGGAACTCGTCCGTCGCGGGCTGGATCTCTCGCCGACCAACGAGCTGCTGATCGAGCAGTCGGTGCTCGGCTGGAAGGAATACGAGATGGAGGTCGTGCGCGACAAGAACGACAATTCCATCATCATCTGCTCGATCGAGAACCTCGACCCGATGGGCGTGCACACCGGAGACTCGATCACCGTCGCCCCGGCGCAGACCCTGACGGACAAGGAATACCAGGTCATGCGCAACGCCTCGCTGGCGGTGCTCCGCAAGATCGGCGTGGAAACCGGCGGCTCGAACGTCCAGTTCGCGGTCAACCCGGCAAACGGCGACATGATCGTCATCGAGATGAACCCTCGGGTCTCGCGTTCCTCGGCACTGGCCTCCAAGGCCACCGGCTTTCCGATCGCCAAGGTGGCCGCCAAGCTCGCCATCGGCTACACCCTCGACGAGCTCAAGAACGACATCACCAGCGGCGCGACCCCGGCCTCGTTCGAGCCGACCATCGACTACGTGGTCACCAAGATCCCGCGTTTCACCTTCGAGAAGTTTCCGGCGGCCAATGACCGTCTCACCACGCAGATGAAGTCGGTGGGCGAGGTGATGTCGATCGGCCGCACGTTCTGCGAATCCCTGCAGAAGGGGCTGCGCGGCCTGGAGATCGGTCGCGACGGTCTCGACGAGGTGCTGGAAGGCAGCCTGTCCGATGACGACATCGAGGATCGGCTGGTGCGCGAGTTGCACTCGCCGGGTGCCGACCGGCTCTGGTACGTGGCCGACGCGTTCCGCCACGGCTTCGACGTCGAGCGCATCCACCGGCATTCGTTCATAGACCCGTGGTTCCTGCGCCAGATCGAGCACCTGGTACGCACCGAGGACGCCCTGCGTGGCGGCAAGCTCAAGGAGATCGGCACGGCGCAGATGTACCAGTTAAAGCGTCTGGGCTTCTCGGATGCGCGCCTGGCCAAGCTGCTCGACGAAACCGAGAGCACCGTGCGCAAGCACCGCCACGCCCTCGGCGTGCGTCCGGTCTACAAGCGGGTCGATACCTGTGCCGCCGAATTCCCGACCTCGACGGCGTACATGTACTCGACCTACGAGCCGTTCTGCGAGGCCGAGCCGTCCAGTCGCGAAAAGATCATGATTCTCGGCGGCGGGCCCAACCGCATCGGTCAGGGGATCGAGTTCGACTATTGCTGCGTGCACGCCGCGCTCGCCCTGCGCGAGGACGGCTACGAGACGATCATGGTCAACTGCAACCCCGAGACCGTCTCGACCGACTACGACATCTCCGATCGCCTGTACTTCGAGTCGCTGACCCTCGAGGACGTCCTCGAGATCATCGAGGTCGAGCAGCCGCGGGGTGTCGTGGTCCAGTTCGGTGGTCAGACGCCGCTGAAGCTCGCGCGTGACCTGGAAAAGGCCGGCGCCCCGATCATCGGCACCACGCCCGATGCGATCGACCGGGCCGAGGACCGTGAGCGCTTCCAGGACATGATCCACAAGCTGGACCTCAAGCAGCCGCCCAACCGCACCGCCAAGTCCGCGGACCAGGCCATTCACCTGGCCGCCGAGATCGGCTACCCGCTAGTGGTCCGCCCCTCCTACGTGCTGGGCGGCCGGGCGATGGAGATCGTGCACGACGAGGACGGGCTCAAGCGCTACATCCGGGATGCGGTCAAGGTGTCCAACGAGTCGCCGGTGCTGCTCGACCGCTTCCTGGATGACGCGACCGAGATGGACATCGATGCGGTCTGCGACGGCGAGGACGTGGTCATCGGCGGGTTGATGGAACACATCGAGATGGCCGGGGTCCACTCGGGTGACTCGGCCTGCTCGCTGCCGCCCTATACCGTGCCCCGCTCGGTGCAGGACCGTGTCCGCGAGCAGATCAGGGCCATGGCGCGCGAACTGAACGTGGTCGGCCTGATGAACACCCAGGTGGCTATCCAGGGCGACGACATCTACATCATCGAGGTCAACCCGCGCGCCTCGCGCACGGTGCCGTTCGTCTCCAAGGCGGTCGGCGTGCCGCTGGCGCAGATTGCCGCCCGGACGATGGCCGGGGTGAGTCTCAAGCGCCAGGGCATCACCGCCGAGCGCATCCCGCCGTTCTACTCGGTCAAGGAAGCGGTGTTCCCGTTCATCAAGTTCGCCGGTGTCGACCCGCTGCTCGGCCCGGAGATGAAGTCCACCGGCGAGGTGATGGGCGTGGGGCGCGAGTTCGGCGAGGCCTTCGCCAAGGCGCAGGCCGGCGCGAGCAACTCGCTGCCGCTGTCGGGCACGGCCTTCATCTCGGTGCGCAAGCAGGATTACAAGGGCATGCTGCCGGTCGCCAAGGCGCTGGTCGAGTGGGGCTTTTCGCTGGTCGCCACCCGCGGCACGGCGCGCTTCCTCGACGAGAACGGCCTGGCGGTGACCACGGTGAACAAGGTCACCGAGGGGCGGCCGAACGTGGTGGACATGATCAAGAACAAGGAGATCGCCATGATCGTGAACACCACCTCGAACAGCCAGCAATCGCGCAGCGATTCCTACGAGATCCGGCGCGAGGCGCTGCACTACCGCATCCCGTACTTCACCACCTTGGCCGGGGCCGAGGCGATGGCGCTGGCGTTGAAATATCTGCACCAGCCGGTCGCCGTCAACCGGCTGCAGGACCTGCATCAGGAGTGCGTTGCATGAACCAGACCCCGATGACGGCCGCCGGTGCGGCCAAGCTGGAGGAAGAGCTCAAGCGACTGCGCAGCGTCGAGCGTCCGCGCATCATCGCGGCGATCGCCGAGGCACGCGAGCTGGGCGATCTCAAGGAAAACGCCGAGTATCACGCGGCCCGCGAGGAGCAGGGCTTCGTCGAAGGGCGGATCAAGGAGATCGAGGCGAAGCTCTCGCACGCACAGATCATCGACGTTACCCGCATGCCGCCGGGTGACAAGGTGATCTTCGGGGCGACCGTGGAGCTGCTCGACCTGGATACCGACTCGGAGATCCGCTACAAGATCGTCGGTGACGACGAGGCGGACATCAAGCAGAACCTGATCTCGATCCACTCGCCGATTGCCCGCGCCCTGATCGGCAAGTCGGTCGGCGACGAGGTCACCTTCAATGCCCCGGGTGGCAAGACCCGAACCTTCGAGATCGTCGAAGTCGAGTACATCGCCTGACGAACCCTTCGGCCGGGCCGCACCGTCCCGGTCGACCTGTCCTTCGCAACCGACGGATTGCCCATGCTTGACGCCCGAGTTCTTCGCCAGGAAACCGACGACGTGGCCGCACGACTGGCCCGGCGGGGTTTTGCCTTCGACCGCGAACGCTTCGAGTCGCTCGAGTCCGAGCGCAAGGCGCTGCAGGTCGAGACCGAGTCCCTGCAGGCCGAGCGCAATGCCGAGTCGAAGAAGATCGGCAAGGCCAAGGCCGCCGGCGAGGATATCCAGCCGCTGATCGCGGCGGTGGGCGAGCTGGGCGACCGTCTGGACGCCGCCAAGGCGCGCCTCAACGAGATCGCCGAGGAACTCGATGGCTTTCTCGCCGGCATTCCGAACCTCCCCGACGACGACGTGCCGGTGGGCGAGAGCGAAGACGACAACGTCGAGATGCACGTCGTGGGCGACATCCCTTCCTTCGACTTCGAGGCTCGCGATCACGTCGACCTCGGTGCCGGGTTGGCGGGCATGGATTTCGAGGCCGCCGCCAAGCTGACCGGCGCGCGCTTTGTGACCATGTCCGGGCCGGTGGCCCGCCTGCATCGCGCGCTCGCCCAATTCATGCTCGATCTGCATACCCGTGAACATGGCTACACCGAGGTGCAGGTCCCGTTCATCGTGCACGCCGATTCGCTCTACGGTACCGGCCAGCTGCCCAAGTTCGCCGAGGACCTGTTCCGCCTCGAGGGCGAGGCGCCCTGGTACCTGATCCCGACCGCCGAGGTGCCGGTGACCAACCTCGCGCGCGATCGCATCCTCGAGCGCGACACGCTGCCGCTCAAGATGGTCGCGCACACGCCGTGTTTCCGCTCCGAGGCCGGGGCGGCCGGGCGCGATACCCGCGGGCTGATTCGTCAGCACCAGTTCGAGAAGGTCGAACTGGTCCAGATCGTGCCGCCCGGGGAGTCGGAGCGCGCGCTGGAGGAACTGACCGGTCACGCCGAAACAGTGCTCGATGCCCTCGGCCTGCCGTACCGCCGGCTGGCGCTGTGCACGGGCGACATGGGCTTTTCGGCGGCCAAGACCTACGACCTGGAGGTGTGGTTGCCGGGGCAGGGGCGCTATCGCGAGATCTCGTCCTGCTCGAATACACGCGATTTCCAGGCGCGACGGATGCAGGCCCGCACCCGGAACCCCGAGGGCAAGCCCGAGCCGGTGCACACCCTCAACGGCTCCGGGCTGGCGGTCGGGCGCACGCTGGTCGCCGTGCTCGAGAACTACCAGTGCGAGAACGGCGACGTCATCGTGCCCGAAGCGCTGCGATCGTACATGGGCGGCATCGAGCGGATCGAGGCGCGCGCATGAGCGTGGTGGCCGAACGGGACCCGGTGTTCGAGTCGGTCCGTGACGTGATCGTCCAGACCCTCGACCTGCCGGGCCCGAAGCAGCGTTTCGTCCCGGACAGCGGCCTGTTCGGCGAGATCCCGGAACTCGATTCGATGGGCGTGGTGCTGCTGCTGACCGCGCTCGAGGATCGGTTCGACATCCAGCTGTCCGACGACGAGATCGATGCCGAATGGTTCGAGACCTTCGGCTCGGTGGCGAACTTCATTCGTGAGCGCGTGGAACAATCCGGCTGAAACCGGTCTCCTGCCGACGGCCGTGCCGGCCGGCCGAACGTGAAAAGGCCCGCCAGATGGCGGGCCTTTCTGCGTCCTGGCGATTGCCGGGGTGATGCCGGATCAGTTGCCGGTCAGCTGGTGGTACTTGCCCATCAACTGGTCTTCGGTCTCTTCGTTGTCCGGGTCGGTGATGATGCAGTCGACCGGGCAGACCTCGACGCATTGCGGCTCGTCGTAATGGCCCACGCACTCGGTGCACAGGTTGGGCTCGATCTCGTAGATCTCGTCACCCTGGGAAATGGCGCCGTTCGGGCATTCCGGCTCGCAGACATCGCAGTTGATGCATTCGTCGGTAATCAGCAGGGACATGCGGATTCCTCCCCAAGTAACTGGTCGGTTAATGGGGCATAGGATAACAGCTAACGCCGGATTTGGCGCGCCTGACGGCATAATTTCCTAGTGTCATGCTTGGTTACTTTTCGGCCAGCGCCTCGACCACGGCAGGGGGAACGAAATCGGTCACGTCGCCACCCAGTCGGGCCAGTTCGCGCACGATGCTCGAGGAAATGAAACCCAGGTCCTCGGCCGGGGAGAGAAACACCGTTTCCAGCTCGCTGTTCAGCCGCCGGTTGATCGCGGCCAGCTGGATCTCGTACTCGAAATCGCTTACCGCCCTCAGCCCGCGCACGAGGGCGGTGGCGCCGACCTTCTGGGCGAACTCGACCAGCAGACCGTCGAAGGAGTCGACCCGAATCACGCCGCCGCTGTCGCCGATCGCCGCCTCGGCCAACGCGCGACGCTTTTCCAACGGGAACAGCGTGCGTTTGCCCGAGTCGCCGGCGACGGCGACGATCACCTCGTCGAACAGGCGTGCCGCGCGATGGGCGAGATCGACATGGCCGTAGGTGATCGGGTCGAAGGTGCCCGGGTAGACCGCGATGCGTTTCCTGGCTGTCATGAAAGGCCTCGCAGGAATGAGATGGGCGTGAGGTGCCGGAATCAGGAAAGGATCATGTGAATGCCGAGTCCCATGAGCACGAAGGCAAAGATGCGCTTGAGCGTCCTGGCCGGCAGTATCTGCGCGAGTTTGGCACCGATGGGCGCGAAAAGCACCGAGAACACCGCGATACCGAGCAGGGCGGGCAGGTAGACGTAACCGGCGGTCATTTCGGGCAGGCCCTCGATGGCCCAGCCGCTGACCACGTAACCGGCGGCGCCGAACAGGGCGGTCGGAAGCGTCAGCGAGGCACTGGTCGCGATGGCGTTGCGCGCCGTGATGTTGCAGTAGAGGAAGAACGGCGTGGTCATGGCACCGCCGCCCATGCCCATGATCGAGGCGATGGTGCCGAAAGAGGTGGACACGCCCGTCAGGGGCACGATACCGGGCAGCTGTCGGCTCGCCGGGGGCGTCCGGCCGAAGGCCATCTGCAACGCCACGCCGATCTCGAGCACACCGAATACGATCTTGAGCACGTCCCCGGGCAGGTAGTGCGCCACGGCCGAGCCCAGAACCGCCCCGAGCGCCATCCCCGGAGCGAATCGCGCGAACACGCCCCACAGCACGCCGCCATGGCGATGATGGCTGTAGACCGAGGTAATCGAGGCGAACACGATTGCCGCCAGTGATGTGCCGATGGCGATATGCACCAGGTGGGAGCCGCTGATGCCGATGGTCGGGAAGATCATCAGCAGCACGGGCACCATGATCAGTCCACCGCCGATACCCAGCAATCCCGCGGCGAGTCCGCCGACCATGCCGAGTATGGCGAACAGCAGGTATTCCACTGGCTAGCTCCCTCAGGCCGGTGCCTGCAGTCAGCGCTTCTTCGGTGGCAGAAGATCGGTGATCGTGCCTTCGGCCATCTCGGCGGCGAAGCCGAGCGTCTCCGACAGGGTGGGGTGCGGATGGATGGTCAGGCCGATATCGGCCATGTCCGCCCCCATCTCGATGGCCAGCATGGCCTCGGCCACCAGCTCGCCGGCATTCGGACCGACGATGCCCGCACCGAGCAGACGATGCGTCTCCTTGCAGAACAGCGCCTTGGTCAGACCTTCGTCGCGGCCGAGACTGAGCGAGCGTCCCGAGGCGGCCCAGGGGAAGGCGCCTTTCTCGTACTCGATGCCCTCGGCCTTGAGCTCGTCCTCGGTCTTGCCGGCCCATGCGACCTCGGGGTCGGTGTAGGCCACGCTCGGGATGCCCATCGGCGTGAAGGCCGACGGCAGGCCACAGATGACCTCGGCGGCCACCTTGCCCTCGTGCACCGCCTTGTGGGCGAGCATCGGCTGACCGACCACATCGCCGATGGCGTGGATGTGCTCGACATTGGTGCGCATGCGCTCGTCGACGGCGATGAAGCCGCGTTCGTCGACCGACACGCCGGCCTTGTCGGCATCGATCTTCTTGCCGTTCGGCGCGCGCCCGACCGCGACGAGAATGCGATCGAAAACAGCGGTTTCGGGCGTGTTCTTGCCCTCGAAAGTCACATGCAGCCCGTCTTTCTTCGCCTCGACATTGGTCACCTTGGCGCCGAGGAAGATGTCCTGGTAGCGCTTCTTGAGGATCTTCAGCAGCGGGCGGGTGAGATCCTTGTCGGCACCCGGGATGATGGTGTCGGCGAGCTCGACGATCGAGATCTCGGCACCGAGCGAATCGTAGACCTGAGCCATCTCCAGGCCGATGATGCCGCCGCCGATCACCAGCATCTTGCCCGGCACTTCCTCGAGCTCGAGTGCGTCGGTGGAGTCCATCACGCGCGGGTCGTCGTGCGGGATGAACGGCAGCTTCACCGGCTGCGAGCCGGCGGCAATGATGGAATGCTCGAAACGCACCAGCGTCTCGTTGCCCTCGTCATCCACCACCTTGACGTGCTGCGGGTCGACGAAGCGGCCGTAGCCACGGACGATCTGCACCTTGCGCTGCTTGGCCAGGGCCTCGAGGCCGCCGGTGAGCTTCTTGATCGTCTTTTCCTTGAACCCGCGCAGCTTGTCGAGATCGATCTTCGGCTCGGCGAAGGTCACCCCGTGGTCGCCCATCGAGCGTGTCTCGTTCAATACCTCGGAGACGTGCAGCAGGGCCTTGGAGGGGATGCAGCCGACGTTCAGGCAGACACCGCCGATGACGGGATAGCGCTCGATCAGCACCACCTTCTTGCCCAGGTCCGCGGCACGGAAGGCGGCGGTGTAGCCACCCGGGCCCGAGCCGAGCACGCAGACCTCGCACTCGACGTCGGCCTGCTGGTCGGTCGCTGCGGCAGCGGCCGGAGCAGGGGAGGTTTCCTTGTCCTCGGTAGTCGATGTTTCTTCCGCGGGCGCCTCGCCAGCCTCGTCGCCGGCGTCACCGTCGGTCGCCGGCTCGTACTTGGCGATCGGTTTGCCGGTACTGACCTTGTCGCCCACGCCGATGAGCATCTCGGTGATCTTGCCGGCCGCCGGGGCCGGGATCTCCATCGTGGCCTTGTCGGTCTCCAGCGTGATCAGCGAGTCCTCGGCTTCGACGGTATCGCCGGCCTCGACCAGCACCTCGATGATCTCGACTTCGTCAAAGTTGCCGATGTCCGGCAGGTTGATGGTTTCGATGGTCATCCGGCGCTCCTTACAGCATCAGTTCGCGAAGATCGGTGAGCGTGCGCGAGAGCGTGGTCATGAACCGGGCCCCCTCGGCGCCATCGATGACGCGGTGATCGTAGGACAGCGCCAGCGGCAGCATCAGGCGCGGCTCGAACTCCGAGCCGTTCCAGACCGGCTGCATGCTGGCCTTGGACACGCCCAGGATGCCCACTTCCGGGCCGTTGACGATCGGGGTGAACTGCGTGCCGCCGATGCCACCAAGGCTGGATACGGAGAAGGTGCCGCCCGAGAGGTCCTCGCCGGTCAGCTTGCCGGTGCGGGCGCGTTCGGAGATGGCCATCAGTTCCTCGGAAAGCTCGAAGATGCCCTTCTGATCGACGTCGCGCACGACCGGCACGACCAGACCGTTCGGGGTGTCCACCGCCACGCCGAGGTTGATGTATTTCTTGACGATCAGGTGCTCGCCGTCGGGCGCGAGCGAGGCGTTCATGTTCGGGAACTCGCGCAGCACGTGGGCCAGCGCCTTGAGGACGAACACCAGCGGGGTCATCTTGATGCCGGCCTTCTCGGCGCGTGGCTTCAAGGACTTGCGGAAGGCCTCGAGCTCGGTGATGTCGGTCTCGTCGAACTGCGTGACGTGCGGGATATTGAGCCAGGCGGTCGACAGGTGCTTGCCCGAAAGCTTCTTGATCCGCGAGAGGGGCTTCTCCTCGATTTCGCCGAACTGGGAGAAGTCGATCTCCGGCAGCGGCGGGATGCCCGCACCGGTGGCCGCGCCACCCTTGGCCGCGCCTTCCATCACCTTCTTGATGGCGCCTTCGACGTCACTCTGGAGGATGCGGCCCTTGGGACCGGTGCCCGTGACGTTGGCGAGATCCACGCCCAGCTTGCGGGCGAACAGGCGCACCGACGGGCTGGCGTGTGATTTCGCACCGGCACTCTGGCGATTGACCGGGGCGGCGGCCGGCTCCGAGGGCTTTTCGGCGGCCGAAGCGGGCTTCTCCGGTTCGGTCGGCTTCTGCCCGGCGGTGTCGTCAGCAGGCGCCTCGGATGCCGCTTTATCGTCCGACTCTTCCTCGGTCGACGTTTTCTCGTTGGCGGGCGCGTCGGTATCTTCCTCGGCCTCGATCTCGGCGATGAGGTCGCCCCGGTTGAGGGTGTCGTCGACCTTGACCAGCACCTTCTTGATCTCGCCCGTGTAGGGGGACGGGATCTCCATCGTGGCCTTGTCCGATTCCAGCGTGATCAGCGAGTCTTCCTTTTCCACCCGGTCACCGGGCGAGACCAGCACCTCGATGACGGGGGTGTTCTCGTAATTGCCGATGTCGGGGAGGGTGATCGACTTGGTGGCCATCAGCCTGTCTCCATGAAAGGTTGCATGCGCGCCCGCGTGACGATGCGGACGTCGGATCGAATGGGGCCAAGCCATCGGCCGACCATTCGGTCACCGATGGCGGGCATGGCAGGTCTCAGCGCTCGATCGGCGGGGCGCAGTCCGGATCGATGCCGTACTTCTCGATCGCCTCGTTCACCTTGGCCGCCGGGATGCTCCCCTCGTCGGCCAGCGCCTTGAGCGCGGCGACCACGATGTGCGCGGCGTCGACCTCGAAGAAACGGCGCAGTGCCGCACGGGTATCGGAGCGACCGTAACCATCGGTACCCAGGGTGGTGTACGGACCGGGCACGAAGCGACGGATCTGGTCCGGGTAGGCCTGGATGTAGTCGGTCGCCGCGATCACCGGGGCCTCGCGCTCGGCGAGCGCGCTGGTGATGTACGGCGTCTTCGGATCGGCATCCGGGTGCAGGCGGTTGTGACGCTCGCAGGCCTGGCCTTCGCGGGCCAGCTCGGTGAAGCTCGTTGCCGACCAGACGTCGGCGGCGACCTTCCACTCGTCCTCGAGCATCACCGCGGCGGCCTCTGCCTCGCGCAGGATGGTGCCGGAGCCCATCAGCTGGACGCGTGTCTTGACCTTCTTGCCACTCTTGCGCAGGCGGTAGGCGCCCTTCAGGACCCCGTCCTCGACGCCCTCGGGCATGCCTGGGTGCGAGTAGTTCTCGTTCATCGCCGTGATGTAGTAGTAGCAGTCCTGCTTTTCCTCGACCATCGTCTTGAGGCCGTCACGGATGATGATCGCCATCTCGTAGCCGTAGGTCGGGTCGTAGACGCGGCAGCTCGGCACGGCGGAGAACATCATGATGTTGTGGCCGTCGTTGTGCTGCAGGCCCTCGCCCTCGAGCGTGGTCCGCCCGGCGGTCGCGCCGATCAGGAAACCGCGCGCGCGGATGTCGCCGGCCAGCCAGGCCAGGTCGCCCACGCGCTGGTAGCCGAACATCGAGTAGTAGATGTAGAAGGGCACCATGGCCTCGCCGTAGTTGGCGTAGGCGGTCGCCGCGGCCAGCCAGGAGGACATCGAACCGGCCTCGTTGATGCCTTCCTGCAGCACCTGACCGTTGGCCGCCTGCTTGTACCAGGCGACCTGATCGCTATCGACCGGCTCGTAGAGCTGGCCGGCCGGGTCGTAGATGCCGACCTGGCGGAAAAGGCCCTCGAGACCGAAGGTGCGTGCCTCGTCCGGGATGATCGGCACGACACGCTTGCCGAGCTTCTTGTCGCGCAGGATCATCGCGAGGATCCGGCCGAAGAGCATGGTCGAGGACATCTCGCGCTCGCCGGTGCCCTTGAGGATCATGTCGAATGCCTTGAGATCCGGCGCGGGGATGCTCTCGGCCCGGTCGACGCGTGCCGGCAGGTAGCCGCCCAGCTCCTTGCGACGCCCGTGCATGTACTTGATCAGCTCGTGGCTGTCGTCCGGCTTGTAGAACGGCACGTTCTTCTCGAGCTGCTCGTCCGAGATCGGCAGGCCGAAACGGTCGCGGAAATACTTGAGGCCTTCGTTGTCGAGCTTCTTCTGCTGGTGCGCCGTCATGGCGCCCTCGCCGAACGGCCCCATGCCGTAGCCCTTGATGGTCTTGGCGATGATGACGGTCGGCTTGCCCTTACAGTCGTTGGCCGCCTTGTAGGCCGCGTACATCTTGCGCGGGCTGTGGCCGCCGCGGGTGAGCGAGAAGATCTCGTCGTCGGTCATGTTCTTGACCAGCTCGGCGGTCTCCGGGTACTTGCCGAAGAAGTGCTCGCGGACGAACGCGCCGTCCTTCGCCTTGTAGGCCTGGTACTCGCCGTCGGGGACTTCCATCATGCGCTGGATCAGCTTGCCGGACTTGTCGCGGGCGAGCAGTTCGTCCCAGCCCGGCCCCCAGATGACCTTGATGACGTTCCAGCCGGCGCCGCGGAAGCTGCCTTCGAGTTCCTGGATGATCTTGCCGTTGCCGCGGACCGGGCCGTCGAGGCGCTGCAGGTTGGCGTTGACCACGAACACCAGGTTGTCGAGCTTCTCGCGCACCGCGAGGCCGATCGCGCCAAGGGATTCCGGCTCGTCCATCTCGCCGTCACCGAGGAAGGCGTAGACCTTGCGGCTGTTGACCTTGCCGAAGCCGCGCGCCTCCATGTACTTCATGAAGCGGGCCTGGTAGATCGCCATCAGCGGGCCGAGGCCCATGGAGACGGTCGGGAACTGCCAGAAGTCGGGCATCAGCCAGGGATGCGGATAGGAGCTCAGACCATCCTTGTGCGCCTCCTGGCGAAAGTTGATCAGCTGTTCCTCGGTGATGCGGCCTTCCAGGTAGGCCCGGGCGTACATGCCCGGGGCGACGTGGCCCTGGAAGAACACCATGTCGGCGCCTTCCGGGTGATCGTGGCCCTTGAAGAAGTGGTTGAGCCCGACCTCGTACATGGTCGCGCTGGACTGGTAGGAGGCGATGTGACCGCCGACCGAGTTTTCCTTGTTGGCGCGGACCACGATCGCCATCGCGTTCCAGCGGATCAGGGCGCGCAACCGCTGTTCCATCTGACGGTCGCCGGGGTATTGCGGCTCGTCTTCGGGCGGGATGGTGTTGATGTAGGGGGTGGTCGCGGCGTACGGGGTGTCGATACCGTGCTGGCGTGCCAGCTCGATCATGTGGCCGATCAAGTGTCGGGCCTTTTCCGTGCCTTCGAAGCTGACGACCGCCTCGAGCGCGTCAAGCCATTCCCGGGTTTCCTGCGGATCCTGATCGATGTAATCGGTCACAAGCACTCCTCAAAGCTGTCGTTGGGCGCGTTCGAAACCCTCGCAAACAGCGTTCTGGCGGGGTTTCGATGGTCGCGCCGGACCAAAATTTGCGCCTCATTATGCGTGATTCCGCCGACTTTTCCTATGTTCGGGCGCATGGCGGAGCCGTTTGATGCTGCGTCGAAGGTCGCCGCCGGTGGCGGAGGGCACAGTCCTGATGGCACTCTTGACGGTGTAATCGTGGGATTGAAAACGCCCACGCCCTGTCACGGCGTGTCGCTGTCTATATAATGCGCGGTCACGCGTCCGACAAACCGCAAATCCAAATCGAATTTCAGGAGTTCTGATGAGCAATCCCGCGGCCCCCAAGAAGCTCGGCAAGGTGGTACTGGCCTACTCCGGCGGCCTGGACACCTCGGTGATCCTCAAGTGGCTGGAAGAGACCTACGACTGCGAGGTGGTCACGTTCACCGCCGACCTGGGGCAGGGCGAGGAGCTCGACCCGGCGCGCGAGAAGGCCGAGAAGATGGGCGTCAAGGAGATCTACATCGACGACCTGCGCGAGACCTTCGTCCGTGACTACGTCTTCCCGATGTTCCGCGCCAACGCCATCTACGAGGGCGAATACCTGCTGGGCACCTCGATCGCCCGCCCGCTGATCGCCAAGCGTCTGGTGGACATCGCCCGGGAGACCGGCGCGGACGCCGTCGCCCACGGCGCCACCGGCAAGGGCAACGACCAGGTACGTTTCGAGCTCAATGCCTACGCGCTCAACCCGGAGATCCAGGTGATCGCCCCCTGGCGCGAGTGGGATCTCAACTCCCGAGAGAAGCTGATGAACTACGCGGAGTCCCGCGACATCCCGGTCGACTTCGCCGCGGCCGGCAAGAAGTCGCCGTACTCCATGGACGCCAACCTGCTGCACATCTCCTACGAGGGCGGCAACCTCGAGGACCCGTGGTGGGAGCCGGAAGAGGAGATGTGGCGCTGGTCGGTCAGCCCGGAGCGCGCCCCGGACGAGGCCACCGAGATCGTCATCGGCTTCGAGAAGGGCGACCCGGTCTCCATCGACGGGGAGACACTCTCTCCCGCCGCGCTGCTGGAGAAGCTCAACCAGCTGGGCGGTGCCAACGGCATCGGTCGACTCGACATGGTGGAGAACCGCTACGTCGGCATGAAGTCGCGCGGCTGCTACGAGACCCCGGGCGGTACCATCCTGTTCAAGGCGCGTCGCGCGCTCGAATCGCTGACGCTCGATCGGGGTGAGGCGCACATGAAGGACGAACTGATGCCCAAGTACGCCGAACTGGTGTACAACGGGTACTGGTTCGCACCCGAGCGCGAGATGCTGCAGAAGGCGATCGACGCCACTCAGGACAACGTCAACGGCGACGTGCGCCTGCGCCTGTACAAGGGCAACGTCATCGTGGCAGGTCGCCAGTCGGACAACAGTCTGTTCGACCCGGCCATCGCCACCTTCGAGGACGATGCCGGCGCCTACGACCAGCGCGATGCCGAGGGCTTCATCAAGCTCAACGCCCTGCGCCTGCGCATTGGCGCCAAGGCGGGCCGCCGGGGCTGACCTGGCGAGAAGGCGCGCTCCGAATGCCGGTAGCAGGGACTGAATGCCGGCAGCAGGGACTGGCCGCCCCGATAACCCATCAGGGTATGTTCCACCAGCAAGGGATGACTGGTATGCAGCGTGTCGCAAACCGCAGGAGGCTCGGCGCCAGCAGGGAGAGGCTGCCCGCAGGGCGGGTCGAAACGTGGGTCACGACCCGCCTTTTCCGTTCCCCTCGTGTGTCAGGCGGCGGACTTGGGGAGCGAACGAACGTAACGCGGTTGACGATGCTGCTGGTCTTGCCTTTCGTCCTCGCCTTTCTGCTCGGCGGGCCGTCGCCTGCCCAGGCCCAGTCCTGGGCAGGCGAGGACCGGCTGGTCACCATCGGCGTCCTCACCATCACCAGCAAGGAAGAGGCGCAGGCCCGCTGGAATCCCACCGCCGACTACCTCAGTGATCGCATCGATGGTGTCCGCTTCGAGATCCGGCCGCTCTACCTCCAAGAAGTCGCTCGCGCGGTACGACAAGACGAGTTGCACTTCGTCCACCTTCAACCCCTGCAGTTCGTGCAGTTGCGAGCCGAACACGGGCTGAAGGCACTCGCCACGCGGGTCATCGAGAGCGGTGGGCGGCCGACCGATCGCTTCGGCTCGGTGATCGTGCGCCTGAGTTCCCGGGAAGAGATTCACGATCTGTCCGATCTGAAAGGGTCAATCGTCGCCGGCGTCGCGCCCAACGCCCTGGGGGCCTGGATACTTGGCATGGAGGAGTTCGAGCGGACGGGGCTTTCGATCGACGAGGACATCCTCCCGCTGTATGTGGGCCTGCCGATGGACAACGTGCTTGGTTCGGTGGCCGCCGGCCGGGCGGATGCCGGGGTCGTGCGAGCCGACGTGCTTACGCGAGCCATCGAGGCCGGGCGTTACGCCCCCGACACCTTCACCGTGCTCAACCCGGTCAGCGAGCCGGGCTATCCGCACGCGCTTTCCACCCGGCTGGTGCCGCAATGGCCCCTGGCAGCCACGTCAAAGGCGCCCGTCGAGTTGCGTGAACAGGTGCGCGACCTGTTGCTCGCCATGCCCGCCGACTCGGCCCCCATCCGTGCCGCCGGGCTGACAGGCTGGACGCAGGCGGTGGACTATGGCGATCTGCAGGCGCTGGCGGATCGCTGGTTGACTCCTCCGGTCGGCGTTGTCGAGTGGCTACGTGCGCACTGGTGGGTGGTCCCGGTCGGCCTGAGCCTGGTCCTGGCACTTCTGCTGGGGCAGCAATCGCGCGCGCGGGTTCTGCTCTCGCGGCGGGAACGCGCACATCGGGCCGCGTTGACCGCGATGCACGATGCCGTCATCACCCTGGACGGGGAGGGGCGTATCCAGTTCCTCAACCCCTCGGCCGAGCGTCTGCTGCCGGAAGACGTCGAACCGGAGCAGGCCAAGGGGCAGCGGTTGACCGACGTGTACGCGCTGATGATGCGTCATGACACCGAGAACTTTTCACTGGCCGGAATGCTCGATCAGCTCGCGAGCCGACAGTGGGTGGAATACGCCGTCATCCTCGCCCACGGCTATCCACGCCGGGTACTCAACCTCACCGCTGCACGCATGGACAACGCCGGTGGCGGGACGCAGCCGCGCCGGCTGGTCGTGTCGATGATGGACATCACGGAGCTCGACGAGACCAGCCGCCAGCTGGCCTATCGCGCCGCACACGACGAACTCACCGGTCTGCTGACCCGGCGCCACTTCATCGATGCCATCGACGAGCGTCTCCGCTTCAAACGGCCGGACCAGCCGATCGAGGGCGCCACCCTGCTTTGGCTGGATATCGACCACTTCCGGCTGTTGAACGAAGGTGGTTCGCACCGTATGGGCGACGAACTCGTACGTCGCCTGGCGGGTTACCTGCGCGTGGTGTTGCCGCCGAATACGCCGATCGGCCGCCTGGGTGGTGACGAGTTCGGCATCTACCTGCCGACATCGGCCGGCGAGGGTTGGCCCGAACGCATTCTGGAGGCGATCCGCGATTTCCGGTTCGACGGAAATGGCCGAACGCTGCGTACGTCGGCGAGCATCGGTGTGCGCCACCTCGCGCCCGGCGGAGGCTACAACGCCGCCACCGTGATCGAGGAGGCCGAGTCGGCCTGCATGACCGCGCAGAATCTCGGGGGCAACCGCCTGGTGGTGTTCGAGGAAAGCGGCAGCGAGCGTTCGTTGCGGCAAACGGATCTGGCGGAGCTCAATCGGCTCAAGGAGGCCGTCGAACAGGACCGGTTCGTGCTTCACGCGCAGGAGATCCGCTCCATCGGGGCTGCCGAGAACACCCACACGAGGCTCGAGGTACTGCTAAGGCTGGCCGATGAATACGGCAACCTGGGTTCGCCGGCCCCGCTGATCGAGCTGGCCGAACGCTTCAATTACATGCCGCAGGTCGATCGTTGGGTGGTGCGTCGCGCGATCGAGGAGTTGACGACATACCGCCGTGACGACGACACCCCCCCGGCGCGGTTGATGATCAATCTCTCCGGTCAGTCGATGAGTGACGGCGAGTTGATCGGCTTCGTGCGTGAAGAATTGCAACGCAACGAAATCGACCCCACGTGTCTGTGCTTCGAGATCACCGAAACGGCCGCGATCTCGAATTTCGATCAGGCGGTCGAACTGATAGCCTCCCTACGTGAGGTGGGGTGTCAGGTGGCCCTGGATGATTTCGGCGGCGGACTGATCTCGTTCGAGTTCCTTCGCCATCTCAAGCCGGATATCGTCAAGATCGACGGCAAGCTCGTCCGCGACCTGGAAGATGATCGCGTCGCGGCGGTGATCGTGGAGTCCATCCACGATGTCGCACGTGTCATGGGCGCTCGCACCGTTGGCGAATGGGTCGAGACGACGGCAACGCTGGGTCAGCTGGAATTGATCGGGGTGGATTTCGCCCAGGGCTACCTGCTCCACCGGCCCGAACCCCTGGCCGAACGGCTTGCCCTCGAACGCAGCACATTGACCGACTGAACGCCGTGTCTTGTGGTGGCGTTGGACCGGCCGGACACGGGCCGGTCGATCGTCCGCTGCCTCGACCTGCCGTTAAATCTCCTTTCCTTACAGCATGGACGCCAAGAACCACTCAAAATGATGATCGCATGTCCAAGAGCGGCGAGGATGCCCGGGTGATCGCGGATCGCGCCCGGTCAGCGGTTCTGTCGGCGACCAAGTTGCTGTCGGCGGGCGCCCTGTTGCTGGTGGTGCTGTGCTCCAGCGTGTCGGCCCCATCTGTGGCCGCGGAACGCGCCACGAACCCCGGCGATGCGACCACGGTACGGGTGGGCGTGCTTGCCTATGCGGGCAAGAGCGAGGCGCGGGAACGCTGGCAGGCGACCGCCGATCATCTCAGCGAGCGGAACCCGGGCTACCGTTTCGTGATCGAGCCGCTGTTTCTCTCGGAGCTGCAGCACGCCTTCGTGCGTGGGCAGCTGGATTTCGTGCTGACCCAGCCGTTGCAGTTCGCCGAACTGTCGCGCCTGGGTACCATCTGGCCGTTGGCGACCCTGGTGATGGAGGCCGACGGTCAGGCCCTGGAGCAACTTGGCGCAGTGGTGTTCACCCGCCAGGGGGCCGGTTTCGACACGCTGGATGATCTGGTCGGCGGCCGCGTCGCGGGCACGAGCCCCAATGCGCTCGGCGGCTGGCTGCTCGGGATGCAGGCACTCGAGAACGCCGGGCTGGATGTCGGGCACGAGATCACCCCGATCTTCACCGGGTTGCCGTTGGAGGCCGTGGTGGACGCGGTGCTCGACGGGCGGGCCCATGCGGGAGTCGTCCGCGCGAGCTTCTTCCAGCGATACCTCGAGGCTCATCCCGACAGCCGCCTGATGCCGATCGGCAAGGCAAACCGGAACGACTTCCCATTTCCCAGCAACACGCCGCTGGTACCCGAGTGGCCCTTTGCCGCCACCGACAGCGCACCCACCGAACTTGCCGCCCGCGTCGCCCGACAGTTGATCGCGATTCCCGAGGATGCCGGCGCGGCACGGCAGGCCGGAATCGTCGGCTGGCGCACCCCGCTGGATTATTCGGTGGTCAATCGGTTGCGTGACAAGTGGCTTCCTGAATCCGTCTCGTTAGGTTCGATCCTGCGCCACTACTGGCACTACCTCGCGCTGATGCTGGCCGCCATGCTGGCGGTGTTTGCCTGGCAGGCCAGACGGTCGACGCGGCGGCTGAGTGCGGAGAAGCGTCGGTTGCGTCGAGCGTTTTCCGGCCTGCACACCGGGGCGGTGCTCACGAACGCCGAGGGTCGAATCCTGTTGACCAATCACGCCGTCGGTGCATTCGCCGATCCGCTCCTTGAGGGATGTCTCGTCGGTCGTACGTTCTGCGACGCCTTCGACCTGCGTATCGAAGGGCTGTCATCGCGATGTGCTTTCAACGAGCTGGTCGAGCAGGTCGAGACCCGCGAGACCCGGTCGGTGGATGCCCTGGTGGAGCGGGACAACCAACGCTTCGACGTGAACCTCAAGATCAGCCGCCTCGAGGCCGAGGGGGGTGTCCAGTTGCTGGTGTCGATGCTCGATGTCACGGATCTGCGTTCAGCCAACGCGCTGCTGACCTACCGGGCGACCCACGATCGACTCACCGGCGTGCTCAATCGCGAGGCGATGACGGAGTTTCTTTCCCAAGCGATGCCGGGCAGGGCGATGCTCAACCAACCGGTCCACGCCAGCTGCCTGATCTGGGTCGACCTCGACGAGTTCCGGCTCCTGAACGAGATCGGTAGCCGGGAGCTGGGAGACCACATACTTGCCTCGCTGGCCAGTCACTTCTCGCTGGAACTGCCCTCGGACGCGGTGCTGGCACGCATGGGAGTCGACGAATTCGCCATCTGGATGCCGCTTTCCAGCCGGGACACCTGCGCGCTGGTCGCCCGGGAGGTGCTGGAAATCATCCATGCGTTCCGGCTGCCGGACGAGCACCAGCACCTGCGGCTGAAAGCGAGTGTGGGCGTGACCCGCATCGACAGTGACGACCTGCTTGCCTCACGGCGACTCGAGGATGCCGAGCGCGCCTGCCAGAGTGCCCAGAGACTTGGTGGGGATCGCGTCGTGCAGTTCTCGGGCGAGGATACCGAGTTGCTCGAACGCGAGCAGCAGATCGCACGCTATCACACCTTGCGCGCCGCCATCGCCGACGACCGCCTCGATCTCGCCGGTCAACGTATCGCCCCGGTCGACCCAACGCGAACGACGATCCACGAGATGCTCTTGCGGGTGACGGATGACGACGGCCGGATGCGTTTTCCCAGTGAGTACATCGAGATCGCCGAGAAACATCATGCGATGGGTGAGATCGATCGTTGGGTGATCCGACGGAGCTGTCGTTGGCTCGCTGAACAGGACGCGCGTGGCGGAACGGTGAGCATCAATCTTTCCGGCCACTCGGTCCAGGACCCGGAAATGGTCGATTTCATCCGCCGGGCGCTGGTTGAATCCGGCGTCGACGCGAAACGGGTGATCTTCGAGATTACCGAAACGGCTGCAATTCTGAATCTCGATCAGGCCGAGCGACTCATAGCCGCGATGCGCCGTCTCGGTTGTCGCTTCGCCCTCGACGACTTCGGGGGCGGCTTCCTTTCCTTCGAGTACCTGCGCCGCCTCGACCCGGACATCGTCAAGATCGATGGCCGGCTGATCGACGACCTGTCGCAAGACCCGGTTGCCGCGGTGATCGTCTCGGCGATCGTGCAGGTCTCCCGCGTGATGGGGGCCCAGACGGTGGCCGAGTGGGTGGAAACCGACGAGCAGTATCGACAGGTGGTGGAAATGGGGGTCGATTACGTGCAGGGATTCCTGTTGCACCGCCCCACGCCGTTGGGCGTCCAGTAGACCGCGCGGGATTGACTCGCGAAGAACGGATCGATCGTCTAGAGTCTCGCGCCCCATGTCAACACTCAGCTGGAGACGATCCATGCGCATTCTGCACACCATGATCCGCGTCAGTGACCTGGAAAAATCGCTCGCCTTCTATACCGACGTGCTCGGCATGACGCTCCTGCGACAGCAGGACTATCCGGCCGGAGAGTTCACCCTGGCGTTCGTCGGCTACGGAGACGAGAGCGAAACGGCGGTGCTCGAGCTCACCTACAACTGGGGCGACCACAAGTACGACCTCGGCGATGGGTATGGTCACATTGCCATCGAGGTTGACGACGTCTACGAGGCGGCGGAAAAGATCCGCGAAAAAGGGGGCAAGATCCTGCGCGAACCAGGCCCGATGAATGCCGGTTCCACCATCATTGCCTTCGTCGCGGATCCGGACGGTTACGCGATCGAGCTGATCGGTGCGAAGTGAAGCGCAAGATGGTCGCTGTCAAGGCTTGACACCGGTTATTTTCCACATCAACGAGGCGTAACCGCGGTTGCGCCTTTTTCGTGCACGACGAATCAGTCAGTTAGCGCGGAACAGTGCGTAACATGTTGTTTTAAAAGGTTCCGATTGCGGCGGGCACCGGGGTGGCGAAAAATTAGCCAATGGTGTCGTCCGCCTTGTGCAATCGTGGATTCTCGGGTTCTTCCACATAGTTATCCACAGTTTCTGTGAAAAACTTCATGGCCACTTTTCGCCCCCATTCGGGACAGGATGTCAATGGCGTGGAGCCACCAGGGGCCAGACCTCCCGGTGGCGTGGGGCGACGGTTCATGATGGCCGGATGAACAAATCGGGGATCGGTGTCGGTGCCGCCCGTGCAAGCCGACCGACATGTCCCTGTCATAATCGACGAGTACGCTTTGAAATATGTCTATTTCCATATACGTTCTCCGGCCGGTAGCGGCCGTCAATCAATTGGCCGGCAATAGCCTGGCCGCCAACGGGAGACGATCCACATGACGCTGCGCGTCGGTATCAACGGTTTCGGGCGCATCGGTCGGCTCGCGTTTCGCGCGCTGACCGATCGGCCGGAACTCGATCTCGAGGTCGTTCACATCAACGAGACGGCGGCCGATGCCGCCTGCATGGCCCACCTGACCGAGTTTGACTCGGTCCATGGTCGATGGCGGCAGCCGGTTGTCGGGGAGGGCGACACGCTCACGCTTGCCGGTCGCACGATCCGGTTCACGCAGAGCGAGTCGATCGAGGGTATCGACTGGCGCGGGTCGGGGGTTGATCTGGTGATCGAGTCGACCGGGCGATGGCGTACCTACGAGGAGATCACGCCGCACCTGGCGCAAGGGGTTGGGCGTGTGGCCGTGGCGGCGCCGGTCAAGCACCCCGAGGTACTCAACGTCGTGATGGGCGTGAACCACGAACGTTTCGACGCCGAGCGCCACCGCATCGTTACCGCGGCCTCCTGCACTACCAATTGCCTGGCGCCGGTGGTCAAGGTGCTGCACGAGGGCCTGGGCATCGAGCGGGGCACGATGACCACCATGCATGATCTGACCAACACGCAGGTGGTGGTCGACAAGGGCGACAAGGACTGGCGCCGCGCACGGGCCTCGTCGATGTCGCTTTCGCCGACCACCACCGGCTCGGCGAAGGCCATCGGCGCGATCTTCCCCGAACTCGACGGGCGGCTGAACGGGCTGGCCGTCCGGGTGCCGTTGCTAAATGCCTCGTTGACCGATTTCGTCTTCACCCCTGGTCGTTCCACCACGGCCGATGAGGTCAACGAGTTGCTGCGCACCGCCGCCGAAGGGCCACTGGCGGGCATCCTCGGTTTCGAGACCCGCCCGCTGGTATCCGTGGACTACACCAACGATCCGCGCTCGTCGATCATCGATGCACCGTCGACGATGGTGATCGACAAGGATCTCGTGAAAGTGCTGGCCTGGTACGACAACGAGTGGGGCTATGCCCAACGGCTGGTCGAGCTCGTCTCGATGATCGGCAGGCCCTGAGCAACCCCCGGAGTCACCATGCCTCTCGCCATGAACCAGGCGCTGCGCCACTACCTCACCATCACGGGCAACTACTGGCTGTTCACCCTGACCGACGGCGCGATCCGCATGCTGGTGGTGCTGCACTTCTACCAGCTTGGTTATTCTCCGTTCGAAATCGCGATGCTGTTCCTCTTCTACGAGTTCTTCGGCATCGTCACCAACCTGGTCGGTGGCTGGCTGGGGTCGCGCATCGGCCTGAACCGGACCATGCAACTGGGAACCGGCCTGCAGATCGTCGCCTTGCTGATGCTGACCGTGCCCGATGCCTGGCTGACCGTTGTCTACGTAATGGTCGCCCAGGCACTGTCAGGCATCGCGAAGGACCTCAACAAGATGTCGGCGAAGGCCGGGGTCAAGCTCGTGGCACGCGAGGGCAATGCCCAGCTGTTTCGCTGGGTCGCCTGGATCACCGGCTCCAAGAACGCGCTGAAGGGCGCGGGGTTCTTTCTCGGTGCCGTGCTGCTTGCCGTACTGGGCTTCCAGGGGGCGATGGGGCTGCTGGCCGGCATGCTCGTGGTGGGCTTCCTGATGACACTGACCCTGCCGGGCGGTTTCGGTGCGATCAAGGAGAAGACGGGCTTTCGGCAGATGTTCTCCCGCGAGCCGCTGATCAACTGGCTGGCCGCGGCACGCCTGTTCCTGTTCGGCGCCCGGGACGTGTGGTTCGTGGTGGCCCTGCCGGTGTTCCTGGTCTCGATCGGCTGGGATTTCCACTGGGTGGGGGCCTACCTGGCCCTGTGGGTGATCGGCTACGGTGTGGTCCAGTCGAGCGCGCCGTGGTTGCTCGGGGCACGACGGTCGGGGGGGCGGGGCGGTCCGGGTGCGCGCACCGCCGTCGCCTGGAGCTTTGCGCTGGTCCTGCCCCTGGCCGCGCTACTGCTCACCATTGCGTCAGGCCAGACCGCCGGATGGATCATCACGCTGGGCCTGGCGTTCTTCGGCGTGGTCTTCGCGCTCAATTCGGCCACTCACTCGTATCTGGTGTTGCGCTACTCGCCCGACGTGAAAGCCTCGCAGAACGTTGGCTTCTATTACGCGGCAAATGCCGGTGGACGCCTGCTGGGCACCGTGCTCTCGGGGGCGAGCTATCAGTGGCTGGGCATTGCCGGCAGTCTGGGCTTCGCGCTGGCCTTCGTCGTGATCGCCGGGCTTCTCAGCCTGCGACTCGTCGCACTCGAATCGAACCTGGACCAGGAAGGGGCGCGCGCGGTGGAGTAGCGGCCGATCGTTGGACATTTGACGGCTTTTGCGCCTCGACCTTCTACACTCAAGTGCGTGACGATGAGTGTCAGAGATTGGTCAGGACCATGACGGAAGCATCCCAAACGCGCAAGGAAGGTCTGGAACACGCGATGGACCTGGTCCGCCAGTGTGCGACCGATGACGGGTTCCTGGCCTCGCCGACCCAGCGCGACAACTATCGACGTGTCTGGGCCCGTGACGGGGTGATCATCGGCCTGGCCGCCCTGATGACCGGGGAAGAGGCCCTGGTGGCCACGATGCGCAAGACGCTCGAGACACTGAAGCGCCACCAGGGTCCTCACGGAGAGATCCCCAGCAACGTCGACACCGGCACGCAGCGGATCAGCTACGGCGGCACCACCGGACGGGTGGACGCCGATCTCTGGTTCGTCATCGGCTGCGCCGAGTACTGGTGTGCCACCGGAGACGATACCTTCCTGGAAGGGGCCCTGCCGGCACTCGAGCGGGTACGTTTTCTCCTCGGGGCGTGGGAGTTCAACGACCGCGGCCTGATCTACGTCCCGCAGACCGGCGACTGGGCCGACGAATACGTCCAGTCGGGTTACATCCTCTACGATCAGCTCCTCTACCTGCAGGCATTGCGTTCGTTCTGCCGTGTGCACGATCATCTCCATGGCTCGGCGGACCATCAGTTGAAGGACCGCGCCCTGCGGCTGTTCCACCTGATCCGCGGCAACTACTGGTTCGACGGCGACGAGCCGGCCGACGTCTATCACGAGGTGCTCTACGAGAAGGGACGCAAGGCAGCACCACGTCGTCGTGACCACTACTGGATGCCGTTCTTTTCGCCGACCGGCTACGGTTACCGCTTCGATGCCTTCGCCAATGTCCTGGCCAACCTGTTCGGCGTGGCCCAGGACCGGCAGAGCGAGCAGGTGGATGCATATATCGCGAAGATCACGCCGAAGGCCATGCCGCTACTGCCGGCCTTTCACCCCATCATCGAGCCGGTGGACCGGGACTGGGAAGATTTGCAGATGATGTTTTCGTACACCTTCAAGAACAGGCCGTACGAGTTTCACAACGGCGGGCTCTGGCCGATGCTCACCGGCTTCTATGTCGCCGACCTGACCCGCCGTGGACACAGCGGAAAGGCCCGACGCCACCTTGACGCGATTCACGCGGCCAATGCCCTGTCGATGGATGACGAGCCGTGGTCCTTTCCGGAGTTCGTGCATGGCCGGGAACTCACACCGGGCGGCACGCGCTGTCAGGGCTGGAGCGCGGCCGCCGCGGTAATCGCCCATCACGCCCTGCAGGGAGAAGCGCTTTTCAGGATCGACGACGATGAGTGATCTGCTGGTCTGTACCGATCTCGATCGCACGCTGATACCCAACGGTCGCCAGCCGGAATCCTCCGACGCGCGCGACCTGTTCCGGCAACTGGTCGAGCGGCCCGAGGTGACCCTCGCCTATGTCAGCGGTCGCGACAGGCGGCTGCTCGAATCGGCGATCGCCGAATTCGCGTTGCCCACCCCGGATTTCGCCATCGGCGACGTCGGCACGACGATCTACCGCATCGACGACGGCGAGTGGCATGCCTGGGATGCCTGGGGTCAGGAAATCGCGCCGGACTGGGCCGGAAACGACCGCAACGCGCTTGCGACGATGCTCGCGGATTTCGAGGAGATCGAGTCCCAGGAACCGGAAAAGCAGAATACCTACAAGCTGAGCTATTACGCCCCGGCGAACATCGACGGAGAGGCGCTTGCCGAGCGGATCCGCGCACGCCTGGCGGATGCCGGGGTACGCAGCAGTGTCATCTGGAGCATCGACGAGATGGCCGATGTCGGGCTGGTGGACGTCCTGCCTGCCGGTGCAACCAAGGTGCACGCGATCCGGTTTCTCCAGTCACACCTGCACGCCCCCCATGCCCGGACGGTCTTTGCCGGCGACAGCGGCAACGATCTGCCGGTCCTGACCAGCGGTCTGCAGGCGATTGTGGTCGCCAACGCCCGGGAAGAGGTCAAGCAGGCCGCCATCCGTGTCGCCGAGGTGCGCGGCACCGCAGCCAACCTGTACGTCGCCCGTGGCGGGCTGCTGGGAATGAACGGCAACTACGCGGCGGGCATTCTCGAGGGGATCGTGCATTTCATTCCCGAAGCCCGCACATGGCTGGAAATCGCGTG
>NZ_JBKHFB010000001.1:0-72762 GCF_046540515.1 Guyparkeria sp. | reverse complement strand
GCGAACGAGCCGGTGCGCATCGACCTGTTCGACGACGAGATCGAGACCCTGCGCCATTTCGACCCCGAGTCGCAGCGTTCCACCGAGACGGTCGAGGCCATCACCCTGCTGCCGGCGCGCGAGTACCCGCTGACCGACAAGGGCATCGCCACCTTCCGCCAGAACTGGCGCAACGCCTTTGCCGGCGACCCGACCAGCGCACCCATCTACAAGCAGGTCTCCGAGGGGCTGGTCCCGGCCGGCATCGAGAGCTACCTGCCCTTGTTCTTCGAGTCGACCGCGACCCTGTTCGACTTCCTGCCGCAACGTGCCCGGCTGCTGCTGTTCGACGGGATCGACGCGGCGATCGACGCCTTCGTCCGCGAGACCAGCGAGCGCTTCACCCAGCGCGCCGGCGACATCGATCACCCCATCCTCGCCCCCGAGGCCCTCTACCAGACACCCGACGAGTTCGCCAAACGGATAGCGAGCCTGCCGCGCTGGCGACTGGTCGCCGGCGACGACGAGCGTTTCCCCCAGGCCGCCGACATCGGCGACCGGCCGCTGCCGGATCTCGCCACCGGCGGCGCGGCCCCGGCGGCGGTGATCGAGCGGCTGGCCGAGTTCGTGCGCGGATTCGATGGTCACACCCTGCTGGTCGCGGAAAGCAGCGGGCGACGCCAGGCGCTGGTCGAGCAGACCACCGCCGCCGGGCTCAAGCCGGAGGCGATCACGGGCTGGGAGCAGGCCGACCGGGCACCGGTGACCGTCGCGGTGGCCGAACTCGAGCATGGCGCGATCCTGCCGACCGCCGGCCGGCCGGTGGCGGTGATCAGCGAGACCAACCTGTTCGCCGAACGGGTCGCCCAGCGCCGAGCCAAGTCGCGGCGCGGTCGCGACGCCGACGCGATCATCCAGAACCTCGACGATCTCGCCATCGGGGCGCCCGTGGTCCACGAGGATCACGGCGTGGGCCGCTTCCAGGGACTGGTCACCCTGGAGATGAACGGCCAGCCGCAGGAATACCTGCTGCTCACCTACGCCGACGACGACAAGCTCTACGTGCCGGTCTCCGGTCTCGAGCGTATCTCGCGTTACACCGGCGGCTCCGAGGAGACCGCGCCGCTGCACCGGCTGGGTTCCGGGCAGTGGGAGAAGGCGAAGAAGCGCGCGGCCAAGCAGGTGCACGACGTGGCCGCCGAGCTGCTGGACATCCACGCCCGCCGCGCGGCGCGCAAGGGCACGTCGCTTGCCGCCGACGAGGCCGATTACCATCAGTTCGCCGAGGAATTCGCCTTCGAGCCCACCGACGACCAGCGACTGGCGATCGAACAGGTGCTCGTCGACATGGCCGCGGGCCAGCCGATGGACCGGGTGGTCTGCGGCGACGTCGGTTTCGGCAAGACCGAGGTCGCCATGCGCGCGGCCTTCGTCGCCGTGCAGAACGGCGCGCAGGTGGCGGTGCTGGTGCCCACCACCCTGCTCGCCGAGCAGCACATGCGGAACTTCCGCGACCGCTTCGCCAACTGGCCCGTGACCATCGAGAGCCTCTCGCGCCTGTCGGGCAACAAGAAGACCGGCGAGACCCGGGAACGGATCAAGGCCGGCCAGGTCGACATCGTCATCGGCACGCACAAGCTGCTGCGCGACTCGCCCGAGTTCGCCAATCTCGGACTGGTGATCATCGACGAGGAGCAGCGCTTCGGCGTGCGCGACAAGGAGCGGCTCAAGGCCCTGCGCGCCGAGGTGGATCTGCTGACACTGACCGCCACGCCCATCCCGCGCACGCTCAACATGGCGCTCTCGGGCATCCGTGACCTGTCGATCATCGCCACCCCGCCGCGCGAGCGCCTGGCGGTCAAGACCGTGATCCTGCGCTGGGACGAGGTGCAGATCCGCGAGGCGATCCAGCGGGAACTGAAACGCGGCGGGCAGGTGTACTTCCTGCACAACGAGGTCAAGAGCATCGACCGCATGGCCCGGCTGGTCGAGGAAATCGTGCCGGAGGCCCGCATCGGCGTGGCCCACGGCCAGATGGGCGAGCGGGGACTCGAACAGGTGATGTCGGACTTCTACCACCAGCGCTTCAACGTGCTGGTCTCGACCACCATCATCGAGTCGGGCATCGACATCCCCACGGCCAACACCATCCTGATCCACCGCGCCGACAAGTTCGGCCTGGCCCAGCTCCACCAGCTGCGCGGCCGGGTGGGCCGATCGCACCACCGCGCCTACGCCTACCTGATCACTCCGGAGCCGGGCCAGCTGACCCCGGATGCGCAGAAGCGACTCGAGGCCATCGCCGCGCTCGAGGACCTGGGCGTCGGCTTCACGTTGTCCACCCACGACCTGGAGATCCGCGGCGCCGGCGAGCTCTTGGGCTCCGGGCAGTCCGGGCAGATGCACGAGGTCGGTTATCGCTACTACATGCAGCTGCTCGACCGGGCGGTCGCCGCCATCCGCCAGGGGCGCGAGCCGGCCCTGGATGCCCCCATGCCCACCTCGAGCACCGAGGTCGATCTTGGCGAACCCGCCCTGATCCCCGAGGACTACGTTGCCGACGTGCACACCCGCCTGACGCTCTACAAGCGCCTGTCGACCGCCGAGAACAACGAGGTGCTCGACGAGCTCAAGGTGGAACTGATCGACCGCTTCGGCCTGCTGCCCGAGCCGGTGGTCGCCCTGGTCGAGACCCATCGACTGCGCATCCGGGCCCGCCGACTCGGCATCACCAAGATCGAACTGACCGCCCGCGGCGGACGGCTGATCTTCGGCGAGCACGCCCGCATCGATCCGGCGAAGCTGGTTGCCGCCGTGCAGGCCGCCCCGGACACCTATCGCCTGTCGGCCGACACCCTGCGCTTTAGCCGCGAGATGGAGACCCTCGACGAGCGCCTGAAGACCATCGAGGCGATCCTCGCCGACATCGCCCTGCCCGCGCCGGAGGAGGCCACGGCATGACCACCGACGAGACCCCGAAGCGCCCGGCGCGCACCGCCCCGCTGTGGCGACGCGCCGCCGCCCTGTTCTACGACACGCTGTTCGTGATCGCCGTGGTGATCCTGGCGACCTTTCTCGCCCTGATCGTCACCCGCGGCGAGCCCGTCCCGCCGGAAGGGCCTGCACAGTGGCTGTTCCGCCTCTACCTGCTCGCCTGGATCGCCGCCTACTTCGTGTTCTTCTGGTGCCGCTTCGGCCAGACCCCGGGCATGAAGGTCTGGCGCCTGCTGCTGATACGCGAGCGCGACGGCCCCTGCATCCGGCCGATGCTGGCGCGCTTCGGCTACGGGCTTTTGAGCGTCGCGAGCCTCGGCCTGCTGTTCTTCATCACGCTACGAGACCCGCAGCGACGCAGCTGGATCGACGACCGCCAGGCCATGCGCGTGGTGCAATTGCTGCCGGGCGGGTAAGGGAAATTCCGATCGCTCGACCGTGACGAGCCCAAAGGAAAGGCCCCGGGACTGGCGTCCCGGGGCCTTTGTCATGCCTCGCGAGTTTTTCACCCCCCGGCTTGGCGACCGGGGCCGTCGATCAGTCCGCCTGGTGGCGCAGGAACGACGGGATGTCGATGGTATCGAGGTTGATCGCGGTGTTGCCGCGATGGGCCGTCCCTGCGTAGGCCTGCTGAGCCTCGGCGCGCGACGGCTCGGCTTGCTCGGTCGGCTCCTCGCGGCGGGCGTTGTCGATCACCACGCGCGGCTTGCTCGATTCGCCGCTGACGTTCTTGATCCGCGACAGGCCGGTGGCCACCAGGGTGACGCGCAGCTGGCCGTCGAGCTCGTCGTCGACCGCCGTGCCCACCTTGACCACCGCCTCGTCACCGGCCAGCGACTGGACCATCTCGCCGATCTCCATGAACTCGCCGATCGACAGGTCACCGTTGGAGGTGACGTTGACCAGGATGCCCTCGGCACCGGTGAGGTTGATGTCGTCCAGCAGCGGGCTGTGGATGGCCGCCTCGGCCGCCTCCGCGGCACGGTTGTCCCCGGTGCCGATGCCGGTGCCCATCATCGCGGTGCCCTTCTCGGTCATGATCGCGCGCACGTCGGCGAAGTCGAGGTTGATCTCGCCGGGACGGGTGATCAGCTCGGAGATGCCGGCCACGGCGGTGAACAGCACCTCGTTGGCCGCGGCGAAGGCGTCACGCAGGGCCGCCTGCTTGCCCATCACCGCAGTGAGCTGGTCGTTGGGGATGACGATCAGCGAGTCGACGTTGTCCTCGAGCTCCTGGATGCCCTCCATGGCCACGGCCGTGCGCTTCTTGCCCTCGAAGGAGAACGGTCGGGTGACCACCGCGACGGTGAGGATGTTCATGTCGCGGGCGATCTGGGCGATCACCGGGGCCGCGCCGGTGCCGGTGCCACCGCCCATGCCGGTGGTGATGAACAGCATGTTGGCGTCGCTGATCGCCTCCTGGATCTGCTCGCGGTCCTCGAGCGCGGCCTGGCGGCCCAGTTCCGGGTCGGCGCCGGCACCCAGGCCCTTGGTGATGTTCGCGCCGATCTGCAGCTGCGAGGGCGCGTTGCTCTTCACCAGCGCCTGGGCATCGGTATTGGCGCTGATGTACTCGATGCCCTCGATGTTCTGGTGAACCATGTGGGCCACGGCGTTGCCGCCGCCGCCCCCTACGCCGATGACCTTGATCTTGGCGCTTTCGGTCTGCATTTCAGCCATTGTCCAGTTGCTCATGGTGTCGTCTCCTTCTCTCGCGTGGCGTTCGTAAGAATCGTGTGAATCAGAAGTGGTCACGGAACCAGCCCTTGAGCCGTTCCAGAACATTTCCATGGGCCAGTGACGGTCCATGGGCCGTTTGTTCGCGGGCCTGTTCCAGCCCGTGCAGCATCAAGCCGATCCCGGCGGCGTTCGCCGGGTCCCCCAAGGCGTCCAGATTGCCGACCACGCCCTGGGGCGTGCCCAGGCGGGCCGGCATCTGCAGAAAATCTTCGGCCAGTTCGACGAAGCCCGGCATCTGTGCCGTGCCGCCGGTCAGCACCACGCCGGCATTCACCAGGTTCTGGTAGCCCGACTGGCGGATCTCCTCCTGCACGTAGGAGAGGAGCTCCTCGACCCGCGGGCGGACGATGCGCATCATCGTCTCCTGCGGGATGCGCCGCGGCGGGCGCCCCGACACCCCCGGCACCTCGATCGCGCGCGAGGCCTCGCGCTCGTCGAGCGTCCCGAGGTTGGCGTGGTTGATCTTGATCTTCTCGGCCTCGGCCGGGGGCGTGGTCAGGCCGTAGGAGAGGTCGTTGGTGATCTGCTCGCCGGCGATCGGCAGCACGGCGGCGTAACGCAATGCCCCGCCGGTGTAGATGGCCACGTCGGTGGTGCCGCCGCCGATGTCGATCAGCACCACGCCCAGTTCGCGCTCGTCGTCGTTGAGCACGGCGCGCGCCGCGGCGATCGGTTCGAGGACGGTGCCCTCGACGTGCACGTCGCATCGCTCGACGCACTTGATGATGTTCTGCACGTTGTTCGCCGCCGAGGTGACGATGTGCACGTTCGCCTCGAGCCGGTGACCGCTCATGCCCTGCGGCTTTCTGATGCCGTCCTGGCCGTCGATGCGGAACTCCTGCGGCTCGCAGTGCAGGATCTGCTGGCCATCGGGGATCTTCACCGCCCGGGCCGACTGGATGACCTGGCTGACGTCGGCGTCGGTGATTTCGCGCCCGCCGGTGCCGGTCATCCCCTGCGAGTCCATGCTGCGCACGTGATCGCCGGCCACACCCACCCAGGCCGAGCCGATCTCGCAGTCGGACAGGGCGCTGGCCCCGTCGATCGCGCGGCGAATCGCCATCGAGGTGGATTCGATATCGACCACCGACCCCCGTCGCAAGCCCTTGTTGGTCGGGTGCGAGCCGTAGCCGATCAGGCTCAGCCGCCCGTCGCCGTCGCATTCGCCGACGAGGGCCGCCACCTTGCTGGTGCCGATATCGAGTCCGACGACGAACTCCCGCTCTCCTTTTCTCAACGCGCTCATGCTGTGTTTCTGCCCTTGATTGCCATGGTTCCCGTCCGTTTTTGGCTCGCGAACTTCCCTGTCGTCATTCGTTTGTTGTCGTGTTGTCGGTTTCGCCTTCCGACTCGCGCCAGGCCACGGCAAACCCGTTGCTGTAGCGCAGGTCGATCCGCTCGACTCGATCCATCTTTGCCTCGAGCGTGTCGGGGTAGACGTCGAGCAGACGCTGCAGACGCGCCTCCAGCGATTGCCGCCCGGCATGGATGACCGCACCCGAGGCCAGCGCAAGACTCAGCGAGCCGCGCGCGCTCATGGTCACGCCGGCCAGCTCCAGCCCCACGGCAGCCAGCACCGGCCTGAGGCTTGTGTAGCGCTCCCAGACCGCCCACTGGCTGCCGGTCGGTCCGGAAAGCCTTGGCAACTCCGGCTCGAGCGGGCGCCGTTCGGGTGAGAACACCTCGCCCGAGGCACTCAGCAACCGATCCTCGTTCCAGGTGGCGATCGGCTGGTGCGTCTGCAGGCTCACCAGCAATCGGTCCGGCCACTGGCGCGTAATGCGCACCTCGGTGAGCCAGGCATCCTCCAGCAGCCGCTCGCGCAAGGTCTCGATATCCACCGCCCAGATGCCCTGCCCCAGCGCCGGCCAGAGCTCCTGTCGCACCTGCTGCTCGGTCACGAAACGGTTGGCACCCTCGACCTCCAGCTGCGATACCGGCGTCTGAAGCTTCATCCAGACCCGCTGTGAAACCAGCACCACGGCGGCGAGAAAGGCCAACCACAGACCGATCCGCCAGGCCCATCGCAGCGACACGCGCAGGCCGGCGGCGAACGCCGCCCAACGTTCCTGCCAGCTCGGTCCACGGGGCCTTACCCGCGAGGCGCGTCGCGTTGCCATCAACTCGCTCCATCAGCCGACTCACCCCCCGTGGATACCTCGCCGGGTTCGGCCCGGTTGCCCAGGGTCTGCTCGAGAATGGCGACACACAGGTCCGGGAAGTCCACGCCCACCGCGCGGGCCGCCATCGGCACCAGCGAGTGGCTGGTCATGCCGGGAACGGTGTTGACCTCGATCAGCCAGTGACGTCCCTCGGCATCCCGCATGAAATCCACCCGGCCCCAGCCGCGCGCGCCGATCAGGGCGAACGCCTGTCGGGCCACATCGGCCAGCCTCGCTTCTTCCTCGGCCGGCAGGCCGCAGGGAATCCGGTAGCCGGTATCGTCCGCCTCGTACTTGGCCTGGTAGTCGTAGAAGGCGTGCTCGGCGCTCGCCTCGATGCGGATCGCCGGCAGGCTCCGGTCGCCCAGGAGGGCGACCGTGTACTCGCCGCCGAAAACGAACTGCTCGACCATCACCGCGCCGTGGGCGGCGGCCGCCCGGAATGCCGCCTCGACCCCGTCGGGGCCGTCGACCTTGCTCACGCCGACGCTCGACCCGTCCGCGGTCGGCTTGACGATCACCGGCCAGCCGAACCGTTCGGCGGCCGACCGGGCATCGGCCGCGTTCTCGACCACTGCGAACGCCGGCGTGTCCAGACCCGCGCCCTGCCAGATGCGCTTGCACAACACCTTGTCCATACCGACCGCCGAGGCGGCCATGCCACTGCCGGTGTACGGCACCTCGGCCAGGTCGAGCAATGCCTGGATCTGGCCGTCTTCGCCGCCCCGGCCATGCAGGGCGATGAAGACCCGATCGATGCGCTCCTCGGCCAGGCGCCGGCCAAGCCCGCGGGCACCGGCGCGATCGAGATCGACGGCGATCGCGTCCACGCCGCGTGCGATCAGGGCCTCGTGGACCGCCCGGCCGCTGGCGAGCGAAACCTCGCGCTCGGCCGACCAGCCGCCCATCAGCACCATCACGCGCCCCAGGGCATGTGCCTGTGCATTCATGTGCGATCCTCCCAACGCTCCAGCAGCAGCCCCGGCAGGCTGCCGACGTTGCCGGCCCCCAGGGTCAGCACGATGCCGTCCTCGCGGACCATGTCGTCGATCACCTCGGCCACCTGGCCCGGCTCGGCGACGAACACCGGATCGACCTGCCCGCGGGCACGGATCGCGCGGGCGAGACTGCGTCCGTCGGCCCCGGCGATCGGCTGCTGGCCGGCGGCGTAGACCTCCATCAGGATCAGCTGGTCGACCTGCGAGAGCACCTCGACGAAGTCCTCGAACAGGTCGCGGGTGCGGGTGTAGCGATGCGGCTGGAAGATCAGCAGCAGCGGCTCGTCCGGCCAGGCATCGCGCACCGCGGCCAGGGTCGCGGCGACCTCGCGCGGGTGGTGCCCGTAATCGTCGAGCAGCATCCGGCGCCCCTGCGGGAAGACCAGCGTGCCGCGACGCTCGAGCCGACGCCCCACACCCTTGAACCCGGCCAGCGCCCGCACGATCGCCTCGCCGTCGACGCCGAGATCGTGGGCGACCGTGATCGCCGCCAGGGCGTTGAGGATGTTGTGCCGGCCCGGCATCGCCAGGCGGCAGTGCAAGGACTCGCCGCCCGGCAGGCTCACGTCGAAGCTCGACTCGAAGCCGTCGCTGCGGATGGCCGTGGCGCGCACGTCGGCCGGCTCGTCGATGCCATAGGTCAGCACCTGGCGTCCGATCCGCTCGACGATGCTCATGGCGTGGTCGTCGTCGGCGCAGAGCACCGCCAGCCCGTAGAACGGCAGGTTGTGCAGGAACTCGACGAAGTGGTCGAGCAACCGCGAGAAATCGTTGTCGTAGGTCTCGAGGTGGTCGGCATCGATGTTGGTGACCACCGCGACGTGCGGCTGCAGGTGGAGGAACGAGGCATCCGACTCGTCGGCCTCGGCGATCAGGTATTCGCCCCGTCCCAGGCGCGCGTTCGAGGCGCTCGAGAGCAGCTTGCCGCCGATCACGTAGGTCGGGTCGAGCCCCGCCTCGGCCATGATCGCGGCCAAGAGCGAGGTGGTCGTGGTCTTGCCGTGGGTGCCGGCCACCGCCAGCCCGATACGGAAACGCATGATCTCGGCGAGCATCTCGGCGCGCCGGACCACCGGCATTCGGCGGTCGTGCGCGGCCACCAGTTCCGGGTTGTCGGCGGCAATGGCCGTCGAGACGACCAGCACGTCGGCGCCGGCGAGGTTGTCGGTGGCATGACCGATGAACACCTCGATGCCCAGCTCGCGCAGGTGACGCACCGCCGGCGACTCGCTGATGTCCGAGCCGGAGACCACGAAGCCGAGCGTGTGCAGCACCTCGGCGATGCCGCTCATGCCCGCCCCGCCGATACCGACGAAATGCAGGTGGCGCACCTTGCGCATGCGTACCTGGGCGACCGGGGCGAAATCGGCTGTGACGCTAGCCATTACCGGCCCTCCCCGGGTTGGTTGTCCGTGGTTTGCGCGCCGATCACCTCCTCGCAGAGTGCGGCGATCCGCGCGGTACTGTCCGGCACGGCGGCCTCGCGGGCGCGACGGGCCATGTCGAGCAGGGCGGCCCGATCGGCCAGCAACGAACCGAGCAGGCGCGTCAGCGTGTCCACATCGGCCTCGCGCTGGTTCAGCAGACGGGCGGCACCCTGGTCGACCAGCCAGGCGGCATTGAACCGCTGGTGATCGTCCACGGCATGCGGGAACGGGATGAACAGCGAGCCGAGGCCCGCCGCGGCGATCTCGGCGACCGTCATGGCCCCGGCACGGGCGATGACGAAGTCCGCCCAGCCGAAGGCCTCGGCCATGTCGTCGATGTAGCCGGTCACCTCGTGGCGACTGCCCGCACCCCAGTCGGCCGAGTCGTAGTGACCGACCGCCGTGTCGAGATGGCGCGGACCGGCCTGATGACGCACGGTCAGATCGACGCGCTGGCTGATGCGGGCCAGGGCCTGCGGCACGGATTCGTTGAGGGCCTGCGCCCCCAGGCTGCCGCCGAGAACCAGCACGCGCAGCGGGCCCTCGCGGCCAGCGAACCGTTCGGCCGGTTCGGGCAAGGCAGCGATCTCGGGGCGCACGGGGTTGCCCACTACCTGGCCCGACGGCAGGGTGCGGCCGAAGGCCTTCGGGTAGGCGGCCAGTGTCACGCGGGCCAGGCGGGAGAGCACGCGGTTGGTCAGCCCGGCAATCGCGTTCTGTTCGTGGATCACCAGCGGGCGGCGCAGCAGCCAGGCGGCCAGCCCGCCCGGGCCGGCGGCAAAGCCGCCCATGCCGATCACCAGTGCCGGCCGATGACGACGCAACAGGCCGCCGGCCTGCCAGACGGCACGCAACAATCGGAACGGGGCGGCCAGGCGGGTGCCCAGCCCCTTGCCGCGCAATCCCCCGATATCGAGATAATCGATCGGGTAGCCGGCCTCGGGTACCAGGCGCGACTCGATGCCGCGCTCGGTCCCCATCCAGCGGATGGCGTAGCCGCGTCCGGCCAGTTCGGCAGCCACGGCCAGGGCCGGCACGACATGCCCGCCGGTCCCGCCGGCCATCACGTAGATCAGCGCGCGGCTCATCGGGTCACCTCCCGAACGTCCTTTATGCCCGCCTCGGCCATGGCCCGGCTGGCCTCGTGGTGCACGCGCAGGATCAGCCCCATGGCCAGCAGGGTCGCGACCATCGCCGAACCGCCGTAGCTGATCAACGGCAGGGTCAGGCCCTTGGTGGGCAGCAGGCCCATGTTCACGCCCATGTTGATCAGGGTCTGCATGCCGATCCACGTGCTGATGCCCCAGGCCAACGCCGCTCCGGTGTAGTGCTTGACCGTCCAGGCCATCCGCGCGATCACGAAACCGCGCCACACCAGCACGCCGTAGAGTCCCAGCAGGGCGATCACGCCGAACAGACCGAACTCCTCGGCGTAGACGGCGAAGATGAAGTCGGTGTGGGCCTCGGGCAGGTAGGCGAGCTTCTGCACGCTCTCGCCCGGCCCGCGGCCGAACAACCCGCCGGTGCCGATGGCGATCAGGGCGTTGACCAGCTGGTAACCGTCGCCGAAGGGATCGGCGAAGGGATTGGAGAACGAGAGCAGGCGGTCGATCCGGTACTGGGCCGAGAACACGCCCGCCACGGCCAGCGCCCCGCCGACGGCGATCAGCATCAGCATGGTCTGCAACTGGGCGCGCATCAGCCAGGCCATGGCGAACAGCGTCGTACCGAGCACCAGCGTGTTGCCGTAGTCGGGCTGGAGCATGAGCAGGGTCGAAGCAAGCGCGATCACTATCACCGGGGCCAGCATGCCGCGGATACGCGTCTGCACCTTGTCGAGGTGAACGCCGAGATAGGCGGCCATCCAGACGATCATGCCCAGCCGGGCGAACTCGCTGGCCTGAAGCCGGACGAACCCGAGATCGATCCAGCGCGTCGCCCCGTTGACGGTGTGCGCCACGCCGGGGACGAACAGCACCATCAGCAACAGGAACGAGAGCAGCAGGATGACGTTGCGCAAGGAGACGAAATGGCGCAGCGGCACCATCAGCAGCAGCACCATCGCGACCAGGCCGACGACCAGGGCGGCGGCCTGCCGGATCAGCAGGCCCCGCCCGGCGGCCGCGGAATCGCCCATGCCGAGGGTGGCCGAGGCGACCATCACCATCCCGATCGACAACAGGGCCAGCAGCGCGATCACGAACGAGCGGTCCAGCGAAATGCCGCTACCGACGTCCCTCGCGCCTTCGAACGCCTTGCGTTCGGCCAGCCACTGCCGGCCGGCGCCACCGGCCTGTCCCAGCCACTGCCATCCGCGACGGTTGAGTTGCCACAGGCTCATGACGCCACCTCCACCGGCAGGGTTGCCGGGATATCGCGCTCATCGCAGACCGCCTCGGCGGCCCGCGCGAAGTGTTCGCCCCGATCGGCGTAGCCGTTGAACTGATCGAAGCTCGCGCAGGCCGGCGAGAGCAGCACGACCACGTCCCGGCCGGCCACCGCGTTGGAGGCCGCAAGCTCGGCCGCCCAGGCGACCGCTTCCTCGAGCGAATCGCAGCGGGCCACGGAAAGCCCGCCCGCCGATTCCTCCGGCATGACGTCCAGCGCCGATTCGATCCGGTCGGCATCGACGCCGATCAGCGCCACGCCGCGGGCATGCGCCTTCAGGACGCGGGCCAGCTCGTCGAAGGACTGCCCCTTGGCCTGCCCGCCGACGATCACGATCTGCCCGTCCACGCCGGTGCCCGCCAGCCCCTCGATCGCGGCGACGGTCGCGCCGACGTTGGTGGCCTTGGAATCGTTGATGAACCGGATCTCGCCACCGTTGACCGCCCAGCGGCAGACCACCTGCATGCGATGCGGCAGGCCGGTGAAGGTCGACAGCGTCTCGCGCAGGGCCGACTGCTCGAGCGCGGCGCGCCCGACGACCGCCTCGACCAGCGCCAGCGCCGCCAGGGCGTTGAGGCGGTTATGGGCACCCGGCAGGGCGACCTGGGCACCATCGAATACCACCTGGTCGTCACGGCAGAGCGATTCGCCGTCGACATCCAGGTAATAACGGTGGGCCACCGCCAGGCCACGATCCTGGTCGAGCCTCGAGAAGCTCACCAGGCGACCTTCGCAGTCGCCCGCCATGGCACGCACCCGGTCATCGTCGAGATTGATCACGGCCGTCTCGGCATGCACGAGGATCTTTTGCTTGAGGGCGGCGTAGGCCTCGATCGTGCCGTGGCGGTCAAGGTGGTCGGCACTGATATTGAGCACGGTGGCCGCCCGCGCACGGATGGCCGCCGGGTCGCAGGCCTCCAGCTGGAAACTCGAGACCTCGAGCACCAGCACCTCGACCGGCTCGGCCAGCAGGTCCAGCGCCGGGGTGCCGTAATTGCCACCAATGCCGACGCGCTTGCCCACCGCCGAGAGCAGCTCGGCGGTCAACGCCGTGACCGTGCTCTTGCCGTTCGACCCGGTAATCAGGACATAGGGCACCGTCGCGTGGCGCAGGGCGAGGGCGATGTCGCTTTCCACCGGGATCCCACGACGGCGCGCCTCGGCCAAGAGCCCGGCCAGCGGCTCGGCCGCCGGGTCGAGACCCGGGCTGAGCACGATGCCGTCGAGCCCACGGAGGGCCTCCGTGTCGAGCATGGCCGCACCCATCGCGCCCTCGAAGACCGTGCCCGGACCGAACGACTCGATCCAGCGTGCCCGCGGGGCATCGACGCCCCGGGTGTCGGCGACGACGAAGGGCTCGCCGCGGCGGGCGAAGAAGCGCCCCGCGGAGAATCCGGTCTGTCCCATGCCGACGATCAGTTTCATCAGCGCACCTTCATGGTTGCGAGACCGATCAACACCAGGATCACGGTGATGATCCAGAAGCGCACGATCACCTTCGGCTCCGGCCAGCCCTTGAGCTCGAAGTGGTGATGGATCGGCGCCATGCGGAAGATCCGGCGGCCGGTGAGCTTGAAGGAGGCGACCTGCAGCATCACCGAGACGGTCTCCAGCACGAAGATGCCGCCCATGATGAACAGCACGATCTCCTGGCGAACCATTACGGCGACGATGCCCAGCGCGGCGCCCAGGGCCAGCGCGCCCACGTCGCCCATGAACACCTGCGCCGGATAGCTGTTGAACCAGAGGAAACCGAGCCCGGCACCGACGATCGCCGCGCAGAAGACCACCAGCTCGCCCACCCCGGGAATGAACGGCAGCCCGAGGTAGTTGGCGAACTCGTAGTGGCCGGTGACGTAGGCGAACGCGCCCAGCCCGCCGGCGACCAGCACCGTCGGCATGATCGCCAGCCCGTCGAGGCCGTCGGTGAGGTTGACGGCATTCGAGCTACCCACGATCACGAAGTAGGTAAGGATCACGAAACCGAAACCCAGCGGGATAAGCGCGTCCCGGATCAGCGGGATCAGCAGGCTGGTCTCCGCCGGGTCCTCGGCGATGGTGAACAGGAACACGGCGGCGACCAGTGCGATGACCGACTGGCCGAGATACTTCCAGCGCGCGGCCAGCCCGTCGCTGTTGCGACGCGAGAGCTTGAGATAGTCGTCCCAGCCGCCGATCAGGCCGAAGCCCATCGTGGTCAGCAGCGCGACCCAGACGTAGACATTGCCGAGGCTGCCCCAGAGCAGCATCGAGATCGCGATCGAGATCAGTATCAGCGCCCCGCCCATGGTCGGGGTGCCGGCCTTGGCAAGGTGGGTCTGCGGGCCGAGCTCGCGGATCGGCTGGCCGGCCTTGACGCTCTGCAACCAGCGGATGACGAACGGGCCGATGGCCAGCGAAATCAGCAAGGCGGTCACCACGCCAAGCATCGCGCGGAACGTGAGGTATTCGAATACGCCGAAGAAACTGGCGTATTGGGTGAGCCATTCAGTCAACCAGAGCAGCATCTCGCCCTCTCCCTGTCGATTCGTTGCCGGTCCCCGGCGCGATGCCGATCTCCCGCTCCAGGGCCTCGCGGACCCGTTCGATGTGCATGAAACGCGACCCCTTGAGCAGCACGGTCACGGCCTCGCCCTCCAGGCCGGCCAGCCGGTGGCGCAGGGCCTCGGTCGCCGCGTGGCTGTCGGCGACTACCTCGATCGCCTCGCTCGCGCCGCCGGCCGCCCGGAAACCGGCGGCCATCGCCGCGCCCTCCGGACCGGCCGCGATCACCCCCTGGAGTTCCTGCCCCGCCGCGAATTCACCCAGCTGGTGGTGCAGGGTCTCGGCCTCGTCGCCCAACTCGCCCATGCTGCCGAGCACGGCAAGGCGCGCGCCCGGCTGGCCGGCCAGGTACCCCAGAGCGGCCCGCATCGATTCCGGGTTGGCGTTGTAGCTGTCGTCGATCAGCCGCCAGCCATTGGCGAGCGCCAGCAGACCCATCCGCCCGGCCGGTGGGTGGAACCCGGCCAGCCCGTCGGCGATGGCCTGCGTCGAGGCCCCGCCCATCCGGGCCAGCGCGATGGCGGCCAGCAAGTTGGCCGCGTTGTGTGCCCCCGGGATCGGCACGGCGAGGTGCTCGAACAGCGGCCGCCCACGTTCCGCTACCGAGAGCCGATGCCCGTTGGCGTCGTAGTCTCCCAGCCAGCTGGCCCACTCGCGGTGGGCGGGATCCAGGGTGAAGGTCTCGGCTCGCGGTGCATCTTCGAGCCACTGGTCGGCGCCGTCGGAGTCCAGGTTGATCAGCGCCCGCGCGGATGCCGGACGGTGACGGTAGATCTCGCCCTTGGCCTCGATGATGCGTTGGACCGAGCCGAACTCGCCCACGTGGGCGCGGCCGGCCATGGTGACGACCACGATGTCCGGGGCGGCCAGCTCGGTCAGCCGGGCGATCTCGCCAACGTGATTGGCGCCCATCTCGACCACCGCGTAGTGCGTCTCGGGCGCCCAGTCGAGCAGGGTCAGCGGCACGCCGATGTCGTTGTTGAGGTTGCCGCGCGTCGCGGCCGTGGGGCCCATCTGGCCCAGCATGGCCGCCAGCAATTCCTTGACCGTGGTCTTGCCGCTGCTGCCGGTGATGCCGATCACGGTGGGATCGACCGCCTCGCGCCAGCCGCGGGCCAGGCGGCCCATGGCGGCGAGCGTGTCGTCGACGATGACCTGAGGCAGGGCGCAATCCGCCTGTTCGCGCTCGACCAGCGCGGCTACCGCTCCCTGTCGGGCCGCCTGGTCGATAAAGTCATGGGCATCGAAGTTCGGCCCTTTCAGGGCGACGAACAGGCGCCCACCCAAGTCGGCTCGGCTGTCGGTGCCCACGCCGGCTACCGGCAGTGAGCCATCGGCATCCGCGACCAGGCGCCCCTCGGCCCAGCGGACAATCTGGTCGAGCGTGGCCCGGATCATGGCCCCACCTCCCGTGCCTGCTCGCGAACCACCTGGCGATCGTCGAAGGGCCGAATCTCGTCGCCGACCTCCTGGCCGGTCTCGTGGCCCTTGCCCGCCACCAGCAGGCAGTCGCCCGGCCGCCCCTCGGCCAGCCGGCGAATGCCGGTGGCGATGGCCTCGTGACGGTCGATCAGCCGGTCGGCCGCGTCGGGTGCGCTCATGCCGGAGACGATGGCGTCGATGATCGCCTCGGGCGATTCGCTGCGTGGATTGTCACTGGTGACGATCACCCAGTCGGCCAGTCGCTCGGCCACCTCGCCCATCAAGGGGCGCTTGCCGGTATCGCGATCACCGCCGCAGCCGAAGACCACCCCGAGACGGGCGCCCTCGGGCAGCCCCTCGCGCAGACTGGTCAAGACGTTCTCGAGCGCGTCGGCGGTGTGCGCGTAGTCGATCACCACGGTCATGCCGCGCCCGACCGTGACGGTTTCCATGCGTCCCGGCGGGGTCTTGAGTCGCCCGACACGACCGGCAAGCTCGTCGAGCGTTTCACCCACCACCAGGCGCGCGGCCAAGGCGGCGAGCAGGTTCTCGGCGTTGAACCGGCCGGCGAGCGCCGCCTCGAGTTCGGCGCGTTCGCCTAAACCGCTCACGGTCAGGTGCATGCGACCGCCCTCCGGGGCACCGATCCGACCGCTCAGGCAGGGGCGGCAGTCGGGCAGGCTCACGGCCGGGGTCAGCGAGAAACACAGGGTGCGGGGCGCGTCCGGGCGGGCGGCGAGTGTCGCGAGCATCCGCTCGCTGGCCGGCTGGTCGGCGTTCAGCACCGCCTGGCGCAGGCTCGGCAAGGCGAACAGTCGGGCCTTGGCCCCGAGATAGGCCTCGATGTCGCCGTGATAGTCGAAATGATCCCGACCGAGGTTGGTGAACACCCCGGTACGAATGGGCAGCCCTTCCACCCGGCCTTGGGTCAGCGCATGCGAGGAGACCTCCATGACGATCTCGCGCGCGCCCTCGCGAACCAGCTCGCCGATCCGATGCCAGTTCTCGATCAGCCCGGGCGTGGTGTTGGTCGTGGCCCGATAGGCCGACCGCGCCGACCACAGCCCCCAGCCCAGCGTACCGATCACGCCGACCGGGTTGCCGTCGAGGCCGATCAGCCCGGCGATAAGGTGGCTGACGGTGGTCTTGCCGTTGGTGCCGGTGACCGCGGTGATCGCCACCGCCTCGTGTCCCCAGCCGTGGGCCTGGCGGATGGCGTCGGCGATCGCCTCTTCGGGCCGGTCGAGCAGGACCACGCCCTCGGCCGGGGTCAGCCGCCCGCCGATGACCGCCGCGGCACCCCGTGCCAGGGCGTCGGCGACGAAACGATCGGCATCATGCGACTGGGTCTCGCGGGCATAGAAGATGGTGCCGGCATCGAGCTCGCGGCTGTCGTCGCTGATCGCCCACACGCGCCGGTCCGGGGCACCGGCATGGCGCAGGACGGGAACCTCCCGCAGGCCGATTTCGGGAAAGGTCATACGCGCCATGTCAGCCGGCCTCCCGAGTGCGGGTGGAGTTGGCCACGGTGGACGGCAGCTCGCCGGCGATCTGCCCGGCGGGCAGTTCGGGCAGGTTGTCCGGGCGGATGTTGAGCATGCGCAAGGCGCCGCTCATCACGCGCTGGAACACGGGCGCGGCGACGTCGCCGGCGTAGACCTTCCCGGCGTTGGGCCGATGCAGGACCACCACCAGGGCCAGCCGCGGATCGCTCGCCGGGGCCAGCCCGGCAAAGACCGTGTTGTAGTCGGTGCGGGAATAGCCGCCCTTGCCGAGCTGCCGCACGGTGCCGGTCTTGCCGGCGACCTGGAAGCCGGTCACGGCGGCCTCGGGCGCAGTGCCGGTCGGCGAGACCACCGAACGCAACATGCCGACCACGCGGTCGGCCACCTCGGGATCGAACACCGGCCGGGTCTCGGGCGGCTCGTCTTGCCGCAGCAGGCTGGGGGCGACGTACTGCCCGCCGTTGGCCAGCGCGACATAGGCACTCGTCAACTGCAGTGGCGTCACCGCAAGACCGTATCCGTAGCTGTGCGCGGCCGTGTCGGCTACCCGCCAGTCGCGCCACAGGCTGAGCGACCCGCCGGCCTCGCCGGGGAACCCAACCCCCGTGATCTGGCCGAAACCCAACCCCCGGTAGGTGTTCCAGAGGGTCTGGGCGCCGAGGTCCTCGGCCAGCATGCTGGCCCCCACGTTGCTGGATTTCTCCAGCAGGCCGGTCATGTCCAGCGTGCCGTAGTTGCGGTGGTCGTGGATGGTGAAACCGCCCACGCGGCGGTAGCCCGGCGCGGTATCGAGCGTGTCCGAGGGCTGCCAGCGACCGCTGGACAGGGCGGCGGCCACGGTGAAGGGCTTGACCGCCGATCCCGGCTCGAACTGGTCGACCACCGCGTGGTTGCGGGTGACGCTCGGATCGATGGCGGCACGATTGTTGGGATTGAACGAGGGCGCGCTAGCCATGGCCAGCACCTCGCCGGTGGCGACGTTCATCAATGTCGCCGACCCGGCCAGCGCGTCGTGCTCTTCGAGCGCACGCGACAACTCGCGGTAGGCGAGGTACTGCAGACGACGATCGATGGACAACGCCAGGTCCTGACCCGGGCGCGCGGCCTGAATGACGCCAAGATCGACGATCTCGCGACCATCGCCATCCTTGAGGATGCGTCGCTTGCCCGGGGTGCCGGCGAGCAGCTGATCGAAACTCAGCTCGATACCGGCAAGCCCCTCGTCGTCGATGTTGGAAAACCCCAGCAGCGGGGCGGTGACGTCGGCGGTCGGATAGAAGCGCTTGTACTCGCGCTTGAGGCCCACGCCCGGCAGCTTGGCCTGGCGGACCGCCTGGGCCAGGCTCGGGCGCACCTGGCGGGCGACGTACAGGAAACGACGCGAACCGTACTCGCGCACCCGACGCTGCAACTCGGCGGCCGGCTGCCCGAGGATCCGGGCCAGCCGATCGATCGCCTCGGGATGGGCGGCAATCATCTTCGGGTCGATCCAGACCGCGTGCATGGCCACGCTGATCGCCAGCGGTTCGCCGTGACGGTCGGTGATCATGCCGCGATGGGCGGCGATCGTCTGGACGCGCTCGTGGCGATCACCGCCCTGCTCGGCGTAGAAATCTCGCTCGGTAACCTGCAACTGCACCGCACGGCCCAGCAGGACCACGGCGGCAAGAGCGAACACCATCAACACGACGCCGGCGCGCCAACGCACACCGAGCCAGGCGGCCCACCGGGTGATGACTGCCCAGGCCGCCTTCATCGGAACACCACCGTGATCTGGTCTTCATTCGGCGGGAGCATGCCGAGCTCCTCGGTGGCGATGCGCTCGATCCGACCCTGGGCGGTCAGGGTGCCCTCCTCGAGCTGCAACTCCGCGTAGGTGCCTTCAAGGCGTTCGACACCGTCGCGAGCCACCGCGAGCTGCTGGGTCAGGCGCCGATCCTCGGCCACCAGGACGACCACCGCCAGCGCGCTGGCCACCGCGAATGCCGACAGGAAGACGTTGAGCGCCCTCATGCCGCCCGCTCCGCGACTCGCATGATCGCGCTGCGCGCCCGCGGGTTCCTGGCGGTTTCCTCACGATTGGCCCGGATGGCCTTGCCGACCTTCTTCAGCGCCACCTTGCCGACCGGGTTGCCGAAGAAATCCTTGCCGGCGGTGCTGTGATCACGGATGAACCGCTTGACGATGCGATCCTCGAGAGAATGGAAACTGATCACCACCAGCCGGCCGCCAGGCGCGAGATACGCAAGGGCCTGCTCGAGCGCCTGGGTGATCTCGTCGAGCTCCTTGTTGATGTACAGGCGGATGGCCTGGAAGGTGCGCGTGGCCGGGTGCTTGTTGGGATCGCGCTTCGGGATGGCGGCGACCACGCAGTCGACCAGCTCGCTCGTGCGCGTCAGGGGGGCCTGCTCGCGGCGGGCGACGATACCGGCGGCAATCCGGCGGGCGAAGCGCTCCTCGCCCAGGCGGAACAGCACGTCACGGATTTCCTCTTCCTCGGCAACCGCCAGCCAGTCGGCCGCCGATGGCCCCTGGCTCTGATCCATCCGCATGTCCAGCGGACCGTCGAATCGGAAGGAAAAGCCGCGCTCGGCCTGGTCGAGCTGCGGCGAGGACACGCCCAGATCGAACATCACGCCATTGACCGGCTGGTCGACGCCGTGCGCGGCCAGGGCCTCGCCCCAGCCGGAGAATGCCGACTTGATAAAGGAGAAGCGCGGGTCCTCGGCGGCCAGCCGGGCGGCGTACTCGGCCGCCTCGGCATCACGATCGAAACTCACCAGGCGCCCCTGGGGCGACAGTCTGGCGAGAATCGCACGACTGTGGCCACCTCGGCCGAAGGTGCCATCGACGTAGGTGCCGGCCGGGTCGATGACCAGGCAGTCGACCGCCTCGTCGCGCAATACCGTGTCATGGGCGGCATCGACCGTCATAAGGACAGGGTCTCCAGGGCACTGGGCAACTGGTCGTCCTCGTCCGACTGGTCGAGGAATTCCTCGGTCATCTGGTTCCACAGCGGCTGCGACCAGAGCTCGAGCTTCTTGCCCTGCCCGACCAGCACGGCCGGCTTCTCCAGCTTCGCGTGGGCGCGCAGTGCGGGGGGAATGACGATGCGTCCGGCGGAATCGAATTCCACCTGAGTGGCGTGACCGATCAGCATCCGCTTGATGCGGTTGGCGGTCTTGTTGAACGACGGCAGGGCATCGATCTGCTTCTCGATCTCGAGCCAGGTCGCCAGCGGGTAGATAAGGAGGCAGTGCTCCTGGGTATCGATGGTGAGGATCAGCTGGTTGTCATCCTGGGCAAACGCCTCCCGGTGACGCGTGGGCATGGCCAGGCGTCCTTTGGCGTCGAGATTCAGGTTGGTGATGCCCCGGAACACTTTTTCCCACTTTTTCCCACTTTTCTACACCTGCGCGCACTATAGCCCCACCCATCTGGGCGATCAAGAAATAGCCGGGATTTTTCTTTTGACCACAAGGAGTTAGCCAACAAACAATGGGAAAGTGTGGATGTGTTTTCAGATAAAAACAGAGGGTTACCGCGCATAGATAACAAAGCGCACGAGGATACGCGGGGCCGCATCCCGGCCGCACTCGAGTGCCGGTGGGGGAAAGTGGGGGAAAATACGGGTGCGCGCGGAAGGATCGAGCATTACCGCCGTGCCGACGGGTCCCAGGGAAACGGGAGCCGTTCCGTCGGCAACAGGAAATGGGGTGGAGTCAGCCGGTAAGCCGGGTTCTGTCGTGGATTGCCATTCATCTGGGCGCGACGTCACCGTCGCGCTCGAGCAGCCTACCCGGGAACAGCGCGGGCCACGCCATCGTTCCCCTATTTGGCCTTGCTCCCGGTGGGGTTTACCGTGCCACGACGTGTTGCCACGCGTGCGGTGCGCTCTTACCGCACCCTTTCACCCTTACCTGTGCCACCTCGCGGTGGCCATCGGCGGTCTACTCTCTGCTGCACTTTCCGTCGGCTCGCGCCGCCCAGGCGTTACCTGGCACCGTGCCCTGTGGAGCCCGGACTTTCCTCGACGTTCACGAGGAACGCCGCGACAATCTGGCCAACTCCGGCGGCGGAGTATAAAGAAACGAGAGGCCGTGTCGAGACGAGCGTGATTCGCACCCCGTCATTGGACGGGGAGTCGGGTAGACTTCGACCGTCACAACCGTTCCGATCACACTCCCGTCTCGAGCCCAACCATGCCCGAATCGCTCCCCTCGTCCCTCGACACCCTGCACGCCCAGATGGCCGAACCGGCCGCCAGCGCCGTCGACTGCGACCGGGCGCGCGCCGTGATCGACTGGTACTACCGGAATGCCTGGCAAACCGACACGCTCGACCGCGAGGAACTGCCCTGGCTGCTCGACTGGATGCGCCACTGCCACGATCCGCGCCGCTTCGAGATCGGCGACGCCCTCGCGGTGAGCCTGATCGGGGAGGGCCGGCTCGAGGAGGCAACTGCGCTGGCCGAGGCACTGCTGGCCGAATCCCGGGACCCGGGGCTCACTCACACCCTGGCCCTCGCTCTGGCCGCCCGCGGCCAGAGCGGCGAGGCAATCGGGCGCCTTCGCGAGCTCGTCGACCACCCGGAGTTCTCGATGCTTCCGGCCGAGATCGCCGTCCAGGCGCAACTGGATCTGGCCACCCTGCTACGCCAGCAGGGCAGCCTGTTCAAGGCGATCCGGCCGCTCACCGAGGCGGTGGAGACCGCGGCGCGCTGCGACGATCCGGTCTGGCTGGAACAGGCGGCCGACATGCTGATCGAGCAACTGGTGGAACAAGGGGGAGCCGAGGAGGCACTCGAGATCCTCTCGCCCCACCTGGACACCGGCGGCGAGCCACGCCTCGGGCTATGGCGACGGGTACTCGACGGCCTGGGCGACCACCTGAGGCCCGAGATGCGTGAACGCGGCATGGCCCTGATGATCGAGGCCGGCGACTATCGCACCGTACTCAACCGTCTGGTCGACGAGGCCGGCCACGATCCGGACCGGTTGCTGCTGGCCTTCACGGCGGCCCTCGCCCTGCGGGCCCCGGCCGAGGTGACCTGCCCGCTGGCCGCCCGTTTGCTGGCTAGCGAGGAGACGCGCCGGGCGGAAGGGGCGCCGCTGATCGCCGCCGCCTCGGTGGCCGTGGCCGAGAGCCAGGAGGAGAAGAGCGCCTCCCAGGCCAAGTGGCATCGGGACGGTGTGGTCCAGCTGATCAGCGTCGCCAAGCACCACGGCATTCCGGAGGGAGATGTCCGCGACTGGGCGGAGAAGGAAGGGCTTTATCACGAACACGGCGTAATCGATCGGGCCGCCCGATACTGTCTGGGAAAAATCGCCCAGCCCCCCGAATGGCTGATCCGTCGACTGCAACCGTCGACCTGATATCACGCAAAACAAAAAGGCCTTGCCACGCGACAAGGCCTTTTGGATACATCCGACAGTGCCGTTCGTGAACCGAACGGCAATCCGAGGTTACCGTCAGATACGGAAGTCCTCGAGCTTCTTGCCCTTATTGAGCTCGTCGACCAGCCAATTGGGGCGCTTGCCTCGGCCCGACCAGGTCTGAGACGGGTTGGCCGGATTCATGTACTTGGCCGGCAGTTTCTTGCCCGCCTGCTTGCTGCCCTTTTCCACGCCGAAGATATCGGCCACGGTGGTGTTGAGCTCGCTCGCCAACGCCTCGGCTTCGCGGCGCAGCTCCATCACGCGTTGCTTGCTCCGCTCACGCAGGGCCTGCTCGGCGTCATTGACCAGTTTCTTCAGTTCCTCGGCGGAAAGGTTCTTTACGTCGAATTGGCTCATCTGGATAACTACCCCTTTAATCAGGAATGGGCGAAATGGAAATCACTAGAATCGGCATACTTTGCCATGAAAGCCGCGCTTTCCCTGGCCCGGACCAATGCCCAGAAAATCTAGCCCATTAACACAGGCCGGTCAATACCGACGACATAATCACCGGCGTCCCAAAACCAATCCGGCTGAGTTCCTTCCGGTCTCCCCTAGCGAAATCGAGAAAACCGACAAAAAACGAGAACCCGAGTCACTCGTTTGCCGGAATGCGGGAATGTATTGGCGGATTCGCCACGAATCACGCGACCGGAGAACGCGAAAAGGGGCCGCCCGGGCGGCCCCTTTGAAAAACGCAGGCAGGCGCTGAAATGCGGTCAGGCAAACAGGTCGAGGACCAGGCGGCCTTCCTCCGTGGTGTCCCCACCATCGCTCCCGTCGGCAGCCAGGGCGATCTGCTCACCCCCACTGGAGTCGGCGCCACCACCGGCGCCGCCGGCACTGCCCTGGCCGCCCTCGTCGGCATCGGCCAGCTGCTGACCGAAATCGCTCTCCTGGCCGAGGCCGACCTCGACCTCGCTATCGGCAAGCCCGGCTTCCTGCAACCATTCCTTCAGGCGGGGCAACTGCTGCTCGAGCAGCCCCTGCGCGGTGGCATTGGTCGCCGTCAGCGCGATACGCGTCTCGTCGCCCTGGGTCTCGATCGCGATCTTCAGCGGTCCCAGATCGGCTGGCCGCAACTCGATGTTCGCTCGGGAAACCCCCTTGCCCACCATCCACTGGATCTGCTGACCCAGCTGCGCGGGCATCTGCGGATTGGGCGCGCCCGTCGCTGGCTGACCTGTGAAGATCCCGGTTGACGGGCTGCTGCCGGAGAGCGGTGCTGACGGGCTGCCACCGACCCCGGTCGCGGCAGCCGACCCGCCCGCCGGGAGCGAATCCGGCTCGCCTCGCCCGACCGCCTGGCCCTCCAGGCCGTTGAGCACCGACCAGCGCGTCAGCGAAGCGCGCTCGAGCGCGGGCGACTCCCGGCCAGTCAGCCCCAGCGCAGCACTGACCGGCCCACCGGACCAGTCGGCATCGCGACCGGCATCGGCGGCCGCCACACCACCCAGGCGCGCCGACTCGGCATTCCCTCCCGAACGTCGCCCCGTCTCGGCAAAGCGCCAGTTGCCGTCCCGGACCGACTCCTCGCCACGTGCACCCGCGCCCCGGGCTGCCTGCGCGGTCTGGGCAAGCTGGGCCTCGCCACCCGCGGCCGACTGGGCCCGCTGCAGGGCCTGCTCCAGTGCCTGCAGTTGCCCCGGCAGTCCGGCTGGCATCGCCGAACGCCCCGCTCCGCCTTCACGACGGGCCTCGAGCACGCTCTCACGCAGGCTCGACAGGCGCTCGGTCAACTCGGTGAGCGACAAGGCCACTTGCGGTTGCCCTGACTCGACCGATTGCTCCAGACCGGAAAGGGCCTCGGTCAGGGCCTCGACCTCGTCACGCAAGGCCGTGATCGTCTCGGCGAGTTCGCCGTTCGACGACTCGCTGACATCGCCCCATGCAGACGACTCCAGACCCGGCCAGTCGTCAACGGCAGCGCGATCCGTCTTCCCCTGAACCGGCCCCCGGCCCATTTCATCACCCGCATCCCAGTCCCCGGCCTTGCCGGCCATCTCCTCGAGGCGGACGAGGCGACCTTCGATGTCGTCGGAAAGATCGTCCAGTGCCGAACGCAGGGCATCCATCCCCTCCAACTCGGCCTCCCCGAGCAACGATTCGCCGGCCGCCCCACCGTCACCGGACTTGCCACCGAGGGCCTCGCGCAACTGGGCCAGTTGCTCGGCCAACCCCGCCAGCGCCTCGGCAAGCTCCTCGCCCCCCTGATCAAGCTGGCCAAGCTGACCGGCTATCGACGACCGGGACACGGGCATCTCGCCGGCCTTGCCGTCAGTGGGAAAGCGGCCCTGAGCCGAGGCCATCAGTCGGGCGAATTCCTCACGCGCTCCACCGCCAAGGCCGGCGGGCAGTCGCCCCGCCTTGCCCTCGCCTGCGCCCAGCAGGCGACCGAGGCCCTCGATCGCCGCCTTGCCTTCACCGATCTGACTCATCGCACACCCCCTGTTCCGCCCCCGTGCGCGGCCTTGGCCGCGCCATGCTGATCCATCACCTGCTGCTCGGCCCGATCGGCCCGCCGCCGGATCGAGTCGCGGTAACGCTGACTCAGACGGTCGACCGATTCGTTGCGCGCATGCGCCTCGCGGGCGTCGTTCGCCCGTTTGTTCAGCCGCTCTTCGAGATCGTGGACCACCTTGCGCTGATGCTCGATGGTCTCCTCGATCCGAGCCATGAACTGGCGGTAGTTCTGCAACGCGAAGGCGCGATTACGTCCCTCGGCGGCGAAGCCCAGGTTATTGGTGTATTCGGTGAAGTAGCCTTCCAGGTCCGCCAGGCGCTGGCGCTGGGCGTCGAGCTCGCGCTGCGCCTCGCGACGACGACGGCTGGCGAGATCCGCCTGATGGCCCATCACCCGCCCGGCGTTGCCCAGGGATTTCAATCGCTGCGTGTCACTCATGCCCGTTTACCCCGTCAATCCGAATGCAGCAGGTCGACCAGCGCGTCGATGCTCGAGGCCATGTCGGCCGGTTCGTCCATCGGTTGCGACAGGAACGCCTCGAGATCGGGCTGGATGTCGATCACCCGGTCGAGACGCGCGTCCTGACCACGGCGGTAGGCGCCGACCGCGATCAGGTCGCGGTTCTCGCGGTAGGTGGACGCCAACTCCTTGAATCGTCTCATCAAGGATAGATGATCCGGGTCGACCAGCTTTGGCATCAGCCGGGAAATCGACGCCTCGACGTCGATCGCGGGGAAGCGGCCCCGCTCGGCGATCTCGCGCGAGAGCACGATGTGCCCGTCGAGGATCGCGCGGGCGGCGTCGGCCACCGGGTCGTTCAGGTCGTCGCCCTCGACCAGCACCGTGTAGAACGCGGTCAGACTTCCCTGGCGGTTCTCGCTGTTGCCGGCCCGCTCCACCAGCTTGGGCAGGTGGGCGAACACAGACGGGGGGTAACCCTTGGTCGCCGGCGGCTCGCCGATCGCCAGCCCGATCTCGCGCTGGGCCTGGGCGTAGCGGGTCAGCGAATCCATCAGGAGCAGCACGTCGAAGCCCTGGTCGCGGAAATGCTCGGCGATCGAGCTGGCGAGGTTCGCCCCGTGCAGGCGCATCAGCGCGGAACTGTCGGCCGGTGCGGCCACCACGACCGCCCGCTGGCGGGCCTCGTCATCCAGGATCTCGCTGACGAACTCGGCCACCTCGCGGCCCCGCTCGCCGACCAGCCCCACCACGATGATCTGGGCCCGCGTGTAGCGGGTCATCATGCCGAGCAGCACACTCTTGCCCACGCCCGAGCCGGCAAAGATGCCCATGCGCTGCCCACGGCCGACCGTCATCAGCGCGTTGATCGCCCGCACGCCCACGTCGAGCGGCTCGGTGATCTCGCGTCGCTTCAAGGGGTTTATCGGTCGCCCCTGCAGGTTGACCGAGGCATCGCCGGTAAGGCGATCGCCATCGTCGATCGGCCGGCCGCGGGCATCGAGGACCCGGCCGAGCAGTTGTTCGCCCATCGGCACACGGCTGGCCGCACCCAGATTCTTCACCCGGCAGCCCGGACCGACCCCCTGCGTGGTCTCCAGCGGCATCAGGTAGGTCGCCTCCTCGGCGAACCCGACCACCTCGGCCTCGAAGCGCCGCCCCTGCGGGTCGGTTACCTCGCACTGGTCCCCGATGAGCGCCGAGAGTCCACGCGCCTCCAGCGCCAGGCCCACGACCCGGACGATCCGGCCCTCGGAGGCCGCCGCCGGGGCGTCGACGCGCGCGGTCGTGCCCATCAGGCGTCGCGCCCAGTTCAGGGACACATCCATGGTGGGATCGCGCAAGCCGGGATCAGTCATCGCCGCGCTCCTCGGCCGGGGGTTCATCGCGTTCCGGGGTCGAGCTGGCCGCTGGCGCCGACTCGCCCCTGGGGCTCGCCGGCTGGTCGGATGGAGCAGCCTCGTCGGGCCGGTCGCCCTGCGCCGTCGCCCGGGCCGCCCGGGCCGTGTCGCTCGCGGGGACCGGCTGCTCCGGTCCCGGATAGACCCGACCGATCAGGTGATCCAGGGTCGCCGCCCAGCGGTTGGCCAGGCTGGCATCCACGCGCGCATCGCCCGATTCGACCACCACGCCACCGGCACTGACCGTTGCATCGGCACGCAGGTCGATCGACTCGAAACGCGGGTCGTCCAGGATCTCGTGCAGGGCCGACTCATCGGCCGGGGCACACCGCAGGGTCACCGAGCGCACCGACACCGGCAGGGCCGACAGGGCCTCGCGGGCGATCGCCGGCAGCCCGCTGTTGTCCACCTGCACCTCGCGGGCCACCATCACCCGGGCGATCTGGGTAGCCAGCGCCGTGAGCTGCTCGGTGACCTCGTCGTCGAGCAGCGCCAATGGCCGCTCCAGGTGCGAAAGCCAGCCGCGCAGCCGGTTCTCGATCGCCTCGATCTCTTCCCGGGCGGCGGCCATGCCCTCCCGGTAGCCCGCGTCGCGTCCCTTCTGCAGTCCCGCCTCGTAACCGCGCGTCTCGGCCTCGGCACGGGCCTTGGCGAGCTCCTCGGCGGTGGCCGGGTCGAGCTCGTCGGCCGACTCCTCGGCCGGCTCGACACTGAAATCCGGCAGTTCCCAGGCGTCCACCAGTTCCTGCCAGTCGTTGGCCTCGAGCGGACGGGTGAGCGTCGGGGCGTCGTCAGATGAACTCATCGCCACCTCCGCCACCCAGGGCAATCTTGCCTTCGTCGGCCAGCGCACGGGCCACCTGCAGGATCTCCTTCTGCGCAGCCTCCACATCGGCCAGACGTGTCGGGCCGAGGGTCTCGAGATCGTCGCGCATCATCTCGGCGGCACGCCGGGACATGTTGCCGAAGATCTTTTCCTTGAGCTCCGAATCGGCGCCCTTCATCGCCAGCAGCAACTTGTCGGCCGGCACCTCGCGCAGCAGGATCTGCAGGCTGCGGTCCTCGACGTCAACCAGGTTGGCGAAGACGAACATCAGGTCCTCGATCTGGGTGCCCAGCTCCTCGTCGGTCTCCTTGACGCGTCCCATCAGCTCCTCTTCGACGTTGGACTCGAGGAAGTTCATGATGCCGGCCGCGATCTTGACGCCACCGACCTTGGAGGACTTGCCGCCCTGGGTGCCGGAAGCCTGGCGCTCCATGATGTCGTCGAGCTCCTCGAGGGCCTGCGGCGAGACCCCCTCGAGATGCGCGATGCGCAGCACGATGTCGGTGCGGGTGTTCTCGGGCAGCATCTGCAGGATCTCGGCGGCCTGGTCGCTTTCCAGGTGCGAGAGCACGATGGCGATGATCTGCGGGTGTTCGTAACGGATGATCTCGGCGATCGAACGCGCATCCATCCACTTGAGGAACTCGAGGTTGCGCCGATTGCCCTGCGACGAGATCCGCTCGAGTAGGCCGGCGGCCTTGTCCTCGCCCAACGCGCGAGTCAGCACGTTGCGGATGTAGTCGTTCGAGCCCAGTGCCAGACCGGTCTGGTTCTCCAGGTCGTCGGAAAACTCGTCCAGCGCGGCTTGGATCTGCGGGCGGGTGACGGTTTTCAGCACGGCCATCGCCTGGCCGATCTTCTGCACCTCGCGTGGGTCGAGGTGAGCGAAGATATGCGCCGCGGACTCCTCGCCCAGCGCCATCATCAGGATGGCGGCCTTTTCCGGTCCCTTCAGGCCGGCCAGCGGGCTTTCCTGCGGGAGATTGGTATCGAGTGCCTGGGCCATGGGAAATCAGTTCTCCTCGTGGGTCCACTGCTTGATCACGGCCGCGACCGCCTTGGGATCGTGATTCACGCTCTTGCGCAACTGGCGCAGCTTGTCAGTGTAGCTGGCATTGCCGATCAGCTCGGGCACGTTGGAGAGGTCATCCTCGTCGTATGCCTCACCCTCCGACTGGGCACGGCGCTCGTCCGGGTACTGCGTCGGCATAGTGTACTGCGAGCCCTGCTGCCCCGACTGATCGGTGAGCTCGGTCGAGGAGGCGACACGTTCGCGACGACTCTCGGCAAGCATCTTGAGGAGGGGGCGGGCCACCAAGAGGAAGACCAGCAGCATCGCAAGGCCGATGCCGGCGTTCTTCAACGTGGCCCAGAACCAGCCCTGTTCCCAGACCGGCGTGGTAACCGGCTCGATGTCCTGGTCGACGAACGGGAAGGTGCTCAGGGTGACCTCGTCGCCACGCGCGTCGTCGATACCGACGGACTGGGCCACCAGCGCACGCATCTGCTCGAGGCGCTCGGCGCGCTCCTCGGCAGCGGCCTCGGCGGCCTCCTCGTTCTCGTCCTCGGCTGCGTCACCGCCGCCGGTCGCGTTCTCGTCGAGCAGGACGGCGACATTGAGCTTCTCGATCTTGCCACTGGCGAACTGGGTGTGTTCGATATTGCGATCGACGTTGTAGTTACGCGTCTCGTTGCGGTCGCTGTCGATCGGCGTCTGCGCCAGCGTCTGGAACTCCTCGACGCTCAGGTCCTGCGGGGGCACCAGGCCACCCTCGCCCCCATCCGGATTGACCTCGCCACCGCCTGGCGGCTGGTTGGCGATCGCGCCCGGCACACCCACGATGCCCTCGCCTCCACCCAGCGAACGGATGGTTTCATTGATCTGCTCGCTCAGCAGGACACCCTCGTCCGGTCCATAGGTCTGACTGGTTCCCTCGCGGCGTGAAAAATCGATCTCCGCAGAGACCTGGGCCCGAACGCGGTCCGAGCCCACGATCGGTGCGAGCAGCGATTCGATCCGGCGGGCGTAGGCCTGCTCAAGATTCTGACGGTACTGGAACTGGCGGCTGGTCAGCCCCATGCCGGCGGCATCGTCACCATCGTTGGTCAGAAGGTTGCCGCCCTGGTCCACCACGCTTACGTTCTCGGGGGAAAGGTCGTTGATACTCGAGGCAACCAGGTGGACGATGCCATTGACCTGGCCTCGACCGAGGTTGCTGCCCCCCTTGATGTCGACCACCACCGAGGCAGTCGGTGTCTCACGATCACGCACGAACACCGACTTCTCGGGCTGGGCGATGTGCACGCGCGCGGCACGGATGGCACCGATCGTCTGAATGGAGCGGGCCAGCTCGGTCTCGATCGCCCGGCGATAGCGCGCTTGCTCCATGAATTGGCTGGTACCCAGCGACTGATCCTCGTTGAGCATTTCCAGGCCCACGCCATCACTGCCCGGCAACCCTTGCTGCGCCATCAGCATGCGGATCTCGGGCAGTCGATCCGCGCCCACCATCACCGTGCCGTCGTCGGCCAGCTCGTAGGGTTCGCCCGCGGCCTTGAGCGCTTCGACCACCTCGGCGGAGGACTGGGCGTCCAGAGACTGATAGAGCGGCACCATCGACTTGCCGCTACCCCAGAGGAAGAAACCGACCATGAACGAAATCACCGCCGCCAGTGCGATCAGCAGGAGCAACTGCCGGAAACTTGACGACTGCGTGAACGCATCCATCTGGCGGATCCAGCGGGGGCTCTCGCCGCTTCCGGTCGGGGTGGTGGTGATAGCTGAACCTTGGGCCATGACGTTACGTCCGAATCAGGGAAACACGGGTGACGGGAGTGGAACGCGGCATTAAAGCGGCATGTTCATGACCTTCTCGTAGGCCTGAACCAATCGGTTGCGTACCTGCAGGGTCGCCTCGAAGGCCACGGAAGATCGCTGCGAGGCGAGCATGACCTCGGTGAGCGTCACGTTGTCGTCGCCCGCCTGGAGCCGGTTCCTGAGATCAGCGGCCGTCTGCTGGGACTCGTTGACCTGGCCGACCGCCTGGGTGAGCGCATCGGCGAAACTGCTGCGCTCGACCTCATTGACGCCCTGCGCCGCGGGATTGACGGCCTCCGGACCGGCCGGCCGCTGGGTCGCCTGGGTGCGCAGCTGCTGCATCTGGGAAAGGATCTGGTCGACGGACATGTCGTTGCCGCTCATGGACCCACCTCGTTGACTGTCGCGAATTGACGTGCGCAGTCACTTGCACGAGGTGTGCCAAATCCAGGCCAGCCACTCGGCGGTCAGCCGATCTGGTACTTGCGCATCTTCTCGACCAGCGTGGTACGACGGATGCCGAGCAGCCGCGCGGCGCGGGCGACCACGGCATCGGCCTGAGACAGGGCGGCCTGGATCCAGGCCTGCTCGATCGCCTCGAGCTGCCCTTTCAACGAAATGCCGTCCTCCGGCAGGGTCAGATCGCAGTCCTCGACCTCCTCGGGGGTAAGCGGCAATCGCGGCCCGAGATTCTCTGTCAGCGACCAGATGCTGCGCGGGTCCGGATCAAGGCGCTCGGCGGCGACTTGATCCGGTTCGTGGCTTGCGTTGGGTGCCGTTTCGAGCTCTGCCGGACCGAGATGCTGCAGGTGGGCGGGCAGATCCGAGATGCGGGCCGGGCGGTCTGCCGCGAGGATGCCGATGCGCTCGAGCACGTTGGCCAGTTCGCGCACGTTGCCGGGCCAGTCATGTTGCTTGAGCGTCGAGACGACGGCGTCGGTCAGTTCCGGGGCTGGACGCCCGTCGCGACGCAATCGCTCGACCAACGCAGTGGCGATCTCCGGCAGGTCGTCCCGCAGTGCGCGCAGCGGCTGGGTCTGGATCGGGAAGACGTTGAGGCGGTAGTAGAGATCCTGGCGGAACTTGCCCTCATCGACCATCGAGAGCAGGTCGCGGTGAGTGGCCGCCACGATCCGCACGTCGGCATCGAACGACATGCTGCCACCGACGCGTTCGAACTTGCGCTCCTGGAGCACTCGCAGGATCTTGACCTGCATGGAGAACGGCATGTCGCCGATCTCGTCGAGGAAGATGGTGCCACCCTGGGCGAGTTCGAAGCGCCCCTTGCGTTGGGTGATCGCCCCGGTAAAGGCGCCCTTTTCATGACCGAACAGCTCGGACTCCAGCAATTCGCCCGGAATCGCGCCGCAGTTGACCGGCACGAACGGTTTGTCGGCGCGATCGGACAGCATGTGGATCATGCGCGCGACCACCTCCTTGCCCGTGCCGGTCTCGCCCAGGATCAGCACGGTGGCATCCGTCGGCGCGACCTGGGCCACCTCGTGGCGCACGGCCTCCAGCGCCGGACTGCGACCGATCAGCCCCCGATTCTCCTGCCGCAGGCGCTCGCCGTGCCAGCGGCTCTTCATGGGCGCGATCACCGCTTGCAGCGTCTCCAGCGGTACCGGCCAGGGCAACTGGGCCTGCGGCCGAACGGACGGACTGGCATCCATCTCCCCCAGCAGGATCCACGGGACGGACTCCCTCCGTCGACCCGCCCCGTCCATGCCGTCGGTGGAGAACGTCAGGCGACACAGGGGGGAATTCGTTTCGCACGAATCCGGGCCTACACAGGTATCGAAGCCGAGCAGCATCAATTGCTCGTTGAGCAATGACGCCTCGGGGGCCTCGCTGTCGATCCAGCACAGGGGTTGCGGCCGCGGCATGCGTTTCTCCTGGGGGCGTGGCCGTCGGTGTCCACGCCGATTCTTGTTGTTTCTCGCTCGCATTTCCGAGCAAACTGTGGTCACCCCGGCGACACGGACCTGTCGAGGCGGTCAATGGAATCACGGAGCCAAAAGGTTTCTCGGAATCGCCGTGAAAACTAGCGTGACCCTCGAGACATGTCAAAACATTGTCACTCGTGGTGAATTCCCGTGAGCCCGCCTGTGGCTTGTGAGCGACATCGGCCCGCCCTACCATCGATGCCAACCGCCCCGACCGGAGCACATATGAAGATTCTCAAGGTCGAACAGCCCGGTCAGACGACCACCAGCGGGCCGGTCCTGCGCCTGCAGACCGGCCAGCGGCTTGCCGCGATCTCGCTGTCGGACGCCCGGCCCGGCGAGCGAGCCACCCTTTCGGTCGCCGGCGGGCAATTGCAGGTCACCACACATCACCCCCTCAAGGCCGGCCAGGCCATCGACCTGGAGGTGATCCGTCTGGGCGAACAGGTCCATCTGCGCCCCCTCGGCCCACCGCCGGACCCTCGTCAGCTCGACCAGGCCCAGCTCACGCGCAACCTGCTACAGGCCTTGGCACGGCTGGGCACGGCGGGCACCGGCTCGACCCCGTCGTCCGCCAATTCACCACCGGCCGCCAACCCGGGGAGGGCGTCCGCCCCTGCGACGGGCACGCCCACTCCCGGCGCGACGTCCTCCGGTGCGGTGGTCACAGCACCTGGCGGCCGACAACCGCCTGCTCCAACGCCAGCCGGGCCGCCCAATCCGACGACGCCTCCCGGCCCGGCCGCGGCCACCGCGAACTCAATCCCGGCCGCCATCCTCCAGGGGGCTCGACCGGGCGGCGGGACCGCGGCGACCGAATCGCTGATGCGCGCGGCGCTGACCCAGGTCGGCTCGGCGACAATGCAGCCGGGGCAAACAGCGCCACCGACCACCGCGCAATCGGCGGCGGCTGCCGCCACGCCACCGCTGGCGGCGACGACCGCCTCGGCGGTGCCTCCGGGGCTCAACGGGCTGCTGCCGCTGCTCTCCGCGTTACGCGAGCCGCGGCTGATCCAGGGGCTGGTCGCCGGCTGGCTCGCGACGGCGGACAACCCGGCCCGACCGCCGAACCCGCTGGCCGGCGTGGGCGGCCCCATGCCGGCACCGACCGGCCAGGGACTGACCGAGACCCCGCTGGGCAGCCTCCTGCAACAGGCCGCCCGGAGTCTGCGCGCCCAGCCCGACCTCGCGCCGCGCGACCCGGCCGCCCGCCAGGCCACACTCGAATTCATGCAGCGGATCGGCGAACAGGTCGAGCGCAGCCAGCTGGCAACCGCCCTGTCGCAGGGTGCCGCGGGAGCCGCAGCCGGCACGCAGACCGGCCCCACCCAGCCCACCTGGTTGCTGGAGATCCCCCTGCAACTGGCCAACGAGGCCCACTCGTTGCGCCTGGGCATTCGCGAGGAGGACACATCGGGCGAAACACGTAACGGCGGTGGGCGCTGGCGCATCGATCTGGCGATGGAATGGCCCCGTCTCGGTCCCCTGCACGCCGCCCTGATCATGCAGGGCGACCGCATCGACGTCGACCTGTTCGCCGATCGCCCCGATTCGGTCGCCCTGCTCGAGACCACGCGCCCGACGCTTGCCCGGGCACTGACCGATGCCGGCCTCACGCCGGGTCGGCTGGGCGCCTACCCGGGGCCCGCACCGGCCAGCGCACGCGCCCGGCTCGAACCCGACACCGCGAGTGCGGCAGGCGACTCGGCTCCGGACGGTTTTCTGAGTGAGCAGGCATGAGCGATTCGAACGACTCGAACCGCCGCTCGTCGGCGCCGCGACGCGCCATCGCGCTGGCCTACGACGGCACCGACGTGCCGCAGGTGGTGGCGACCGGGCAGGACGAGCTGGCCCGACGCATCATCGAGGTGGCTCGCGAGGCCGACGTGCCGGCGGTGGAAGACCCGATGCTCGCCCGGGCCCTGGCCGAGATCGACCTGGGCGAACGCATCCCGGAACAACTGTTCCGCGCGGTCGCCGAGGTGCTGAGCTACGCGCTCTACGTCAATGACCGGCACGAGGAGGTACTTCGCCGGGCCCGAGAGCGGGTGGACGAACGCAGCCGGAGCCACGGAAAGGAACAAGGCGAGGACTGATGCACGCCCGACAGGCCGCCACCGACCACTGACGAATCAGGCAACGACTGGACACGAAAAGGCCCGCCGTGGGAGGCGGGCCTTTTCGTGGCTATGGTGGGGTGACTGATGGGATTCGAACCCACGACCACCGGAATCACAATCCGGGGCTCTACCAACTGAGCTACAGTCACCATCGAAAGGTTTTCACCGTTCATCCTGGTGCGCTTATGGCGCGCCCGGCAGGACTCGAACCCGCAACCCTCGGCTTAGAAGGCCGATGCTCTATCCGGTTGAGCTACAGGCGCAAGTTTCGGCTTGTTCACTGGTCGGAGTGGAGGGATTCGAACCCCCGACCACCTGGTCCCAAACCAGGTGCGCTACCAGACTGCGCTACACTCCGTTCGCCGTCATCGCGCAACACGCGCCTCGTCCGCCGGAGCGGTTCGACCCGTGCCGGTGACGAAGGTGCGCCATGATAGGCATCGGCCGGGGTCAAGTCAATCGCCCCCAGCGGCTCCGTCAGGGCGAGCCAGCCTGATCCCCTTGCGACGTTGCCGAAGTCAGTAACGACCGGCGCGAATCAAGCCGCCCAAACCACGGTCGTCCAGTGCCTGGTTGAGCAGTGTCCGTATTTCGGCCGGTCGCTCGCAACGCATCGCCTGATCGACCAGCGCCTCGGCATCGGCATGCGAGAAGCTGCGGATCACCCACTTGATCCGCGGCAATGACCCGGCGCTCATCGAGAGCGAGTGGATACCCATCCCCAGCAACAGCACGGCGCCCAGCGGGTCGCCGGACAACTCCCCGCAGACGGCCACCTCGCAATCCTGACGTGCGCCGGCGGTACAGACATCGCGAACCGCGGCGAGCACCGCCGGGTGCAGGGCGTCGTACCGCGAGGCGACCCGTTCGTTGTTGCGATCGATCGCCAGCAGGTACTGGGTCAGGTCGTTGGTGCCGATGGAGAGAAAATCGCAGCGGCTGGCCAGCGCGTCGGCCTGGTAGACCGCCGAAGGCACCTCGATCATCACGCCGATCTTCGGCCGCTCGATCTCGCCGATTTCCTCGGAGACCTCGTCGAACGCCTGGGCGATGTACGCCAGCGACTGATCGACCTCGTCCACCGCGGAGATCATCGGAAGCAGGATGTGCAGGTTGTTCAGCCCCGCCGAGGCCTTGAGCATCGCGCGGATCTGGGTGAGGAAGATCTCCGGATGATCGAGTACCAGCCGGATGCCCCGCCAGCCGAGAAACGGGTTGTCCTCACGGATCGGGAAGTACGACAGCGGCTTGTCGCCACCCACGTCGAGCGTCCTCAGCACCACGGGCTTGCCGGCGAAGGTCTCGAGCGCCTCGCGGTAGATGTGGGCCTGCTCCTCCTCGCCGGGAAACTGCTTGCGGATCTGGAACGGCACCTCGGTGCGATACAGGCCGATACCCTCGGCACCGACGGTCAGCGACGGCGCCATGTCGGAAAGCAGGCCGATATTGACGTGCATGGCGACACGCACGCCATCGGAGGTCAGCGCCGGCTCGTCGCGCAGGGCGGCGAGCTCCTCGGTCAGCTCTGCCTCCTCACGGGCCAGCCGCTGCATCTCCTCGCGCAGCGAGCCCCGCGGTCGGACCATCACCAGACCGCGGTAGCCGTCGACCACCACCTCCTTGTTGCGCAGCCGCGAGATCGGCAGATCGGAGACGCCCATCGCCGCCGGCACGCCCAGCGCCCGGGCGAGGATCGCAAGATGCGAGGAGCCCGAGCCGGTCGACGAGACGATACCCACCAGCCGCTCGGTGGGCACTTCGGCCAGGTGCGAGGCGGACAGGTCGTTGCCGACCAGCACGATCTGATCGGGCCACTCGGTCGGCTCGGCGCTCTCGGCGTGCAGTTTCTGCAGCACCCGGTTGCCCAGATCGCGGATGTCCTGGGCACGCTCGCGCAGGTAGGCGTCGCTCATCTGCTCGAACACGGCCGCGTGTTCGGCGATCGCATCGCGCAACGCCGCCCCCGCCCACTGGCCGGCGCGGATGTGCTGCTCGATCGCCTCGACCAGCGACCCCCCCGACAGCATGCGGATGTAGGCGTCGAACAGCAGGTTCTCTTCCTCGCTGCCCGAGGCCCGCGAGAAATCGATCTTGAGCTGCTCGAATTCCTGGCGAACCGCCTCGATCGCGGAATCGAGCACCCCCAGCTCGTGGTCGATGTCCTCGACCACGCGATCCTCGACCATCTCCAGCGACTGGCCGTCGGCCACCACGACCGCAGTGCCGAACACCACCCCGGGCGAGCCGGGCAACCCGCGCGCCGAGAAGGCCGAGTCGAAAGCGCCGGGCTCGTTGCCGGTGCGCATCAGCTCACCGCTGGCGCGTGCATGGCGAATGGCCGAGGCAAGCTGGGTAGCCAGGGTGACGACGAAGGATTCCTGGTCATCGGAGAACCGACGCCGCTCGCGGGCCTGCACCACCAGCACGCCCAGCACGTCGCCGCGGTGGATGATCGGCACGCCGAGAAAGCCGTGATAGGGCTCCTCGCCGATATCGGTGACGAACTTGAAGGCCGGGTGCGTCGAGGCATCCTCGAGGTTGATCACCTCGGCGCGACGCGCGACCAGCCCGACCAGCCCCTCGTCCATGGCGAGCGAGACCTGGCCCACCATCGACTTGTTCAGACCCTCGGTGGCCTGCAGCACCAGGCTGGGCTCGACCGCCTCGGCCTCGTCACCACCCAGCACGTAGACCGAGCAGACCGAGACGTCGAGCGCCGACTGCACCCGACGGGCGATCAGGTCGAGCGCGGCCCGCAGATCGGCGGACTTGGATACCTCGGTGACGATCTGACGCAGTTCATCGAGCATCGCGGTTCCCCGCCGCGGCCAGGTCGGCCGATGGTGCCTGCCCGACACGCCGCTCGAGCTGCTCCGGCAGACAGTCGTCCGGGCACTCGGCGGGCACGCTCTCGAGGAAGGGCGCCAACTGGTGGAGGGCCTGGAAATAGACGGTGCGCTTGAAGTAGATCACCTCGGGCAGGATCGACCAGAAAGGCCGCCACTCCCAGCCGTCGAACTCCGGCTTGTGGGAGGCGTTGAGGTCAAAGGCGCTTTCCTCGGCGCGCAGGCGCAGGAGAAACCATTTCTGCTTCTGACCGATGCAGACCGGTTGGACGTGACGCCGGACCATGTTGCGCGGCAGGCGGTAGCGCAGCCAACCTCGGGTCCAGGCCATTACCGAGACATGCTCGGGCAGCAGGCCCACCTCCTCGCGCAGCTCGCGATACATTGCCTCCAGCGGCCGCTCCTCGGCATTGATGCCGCCTTGCGGAAACTGCCATGAACGATGACCGACCCGCTTGCCCCAGAAGACCTCGCCTCGCTGGTTGCACACGATGATGCCGACATTGGGTCGAAAGCCGCTACGGTCAATCACGATTCCACTCTTGCAAAAGTCAGTCGGTATAAATGGCGGGACACGCGGCCCCGCAGGGGTGACGGCGTGCCGCACGCCGGCCGATGACCGTCACCCAAGTGTCATTGATTCTTTCATAAAACCCCGGGGCGATAAACCGACGCCTGCGGCAATCCCGGCAGGCGCCGCGCGCCGGGCACGACAACCGAACCAGTCGGCCATAGTGAGCGGCAAGACCCGGCCGGACGATCTTGCTGGCGCCTTCTCGCCGCATGGACACCCTCCAGCCAGGGCGGCTGGAAACGCCCCGGGTCAACAACCGGCCGGTATGGGGTATCATGCGCGCCCGTCGACCCGGCCAAGGCCGGAGTCAAACGCGATCATGACGGCAGGCCCAGCGGCCCTGTCGCCAGGAGGCCTTTCGTGAAACTCGCCATCTTCGACCTCGACAACACCCTGCTCGCCGGTGACTCCGATCACGCCTGGGGGGCCTTCATGACCGAACACGGCATTGTCGACGCCGAAGATTACGCCCGGCACAACGACGAGTTCCTGCGTCACTACCAGCAGGGCACGCTCGATATCGATGCCTACCTGCGTTTCGCGCTCGCGCCCCTGGCCGAGCACCCGGCCGAGGACCTCGATACCTGGCGCGCCGAGTTCATCGAGAGGGACATCCGGCCGCTGATCACACCGGCGGCCCGCGAGCTGGTCGAATCCCACCGGCGTCGGGGCCACACCCTGATGCTGATCACGGCGACCAATGCCTTCGTCACCGGGCCGATCGCCGAACTGTTCGGCATCCCCCATCTGCTGGCCACCGAACCCGAGCGACGCAATGGCCGCTACACCGGGCGCTACACGGGCACGCCGACCTTCCAGCACGGCAAGATCCTGGCACTCGAGGAGTGGCTGGAGACCCAGCAGGCGCGTCCGGAGGAGACCTGGTTCTACTCGGATTCGCGCAACGACCTGCCGCTGCTCGAGCAGGTCGACTACCCGGTGGCGGTCGATCCCGACCCGGTGCTGCGTCGCGAGGCCGAGGCACGCGGCTGGCCGGTGCTGGCGCTCAACGTGGTCGAGGAGACGGCGGAGTAGAACGAAAACCGCCCCCGGCGTCGTCGTGCCGGGGGCGGGGGGAACGGACCGGCTCTGGCCGACGCTCGGGGGCGATCAGGCCGTCGGCAGGGTGACGCCGCGCTGGCCCTGGTACTTGCCGCCACGGTCCTTGTAGGACGTCTCGCAGACCTCGTCGGACTCCAGGAACAGCATCTGCGCCACGCCCTCGTTGGCGTAGATCTTCGCCGGCAGCGGCGTGGTGTTGGAGAACTCGAGGGTCACGTGGCCTTCCCACTCGGGCTCGAGCGGGGTGACGTTGACGATGATCCCGCAGCGGGCGTAGGTCGACTTGCCCAGGCAGATGGTCAACACGTTGCGCGGAATGCGGAAGTACTCGACCGTGTGCGCCAGGGCAAACGAGTTCGGCGGGATGATGCAGACGTCGGAATGCACGTCGACGAAGCTGCGCTCGTCGAAGGCCTTGGGATCGACGATCGTGGTGTTGATATTGGTGAACACCTTGAAGTGATTCGAGCAACGCACGTCGTAGCCGTAGCTCGAGGTGCCGTAGGACACCATCGGCTCGATCTTGCCGTCTGGACCCGGCATGCTGCGCACCTGGCCGGCCTCGAACGGCTCGATCATGCCCTGCTCCTCGGCCATGCGACAGATCCAGCGATCGGACTTGATACTCATTCGGTCATCCCGTTGAAAAGACGGTGCCGTCGGGCCTACCCGCGGCAAAGCGCGTATGCTTGCGACAAAACAGCAGGTTGTCAACCGGATGGCCGGAGATCAGGCCCGCGCAACTTTTGCCGGGTGCATGGGTCTGCTTAGGGAACCTCTGCACGAATCCGATGCCGTTCGGCGCATGCGGACGACGAACGGCTCGCAAGGCCGGGGTAACATCCGATTGGTACACCCCTCCCTAAAGCCATCCATTCAACACGCCGTTTCACTCTGAACAAGGGACTTTCGAAACATGCAAGGCTCCATTCCCGACCTCACCGGCTTTTCCCTCCCGCGGTTCGGCTTCCGAACGATGCCCCTGCTCGCGGCACTGGCAATGGCCCTGCTCCTGGGTGGCTGCGCCAGCGCGCCGGCCAGCCAGGACGGAGACAGCGACCAGTCGAGCGAACAGGGCTCCAACGATCAGGACGAGGGCTACGACAAGTACGAGACCACCCAGGAGGCGGTCGACTTCCTGGGCGGCTCGGCCGAGGGCATCGCCCGCGCGGTCGACCGCGCCTTTGACGACTACGGTCGGCCCAACGCGATCATCAAGGGCGAGGAAGGCGGTGGTGCCATCGTGGTCGGGCTGCGCTACGGCAAGGGCGAGTTCATGGCAAAGTCCGGCGAAAAGCAGACCGTTTACTGGCAGGGCCCGTCGGTCGGCTGGGACTTCGGCGGCGATGCCGGCCGGGTGTTCATGCTGGTCTACAACCTGCCGCGCCCCGACCTGATCTTCCAGCGATTCGCCGGGGTCAACGGGTCGGCCTTCGTCGTCGGGGGGGTCGGCATGCAATATCTGCGCAGCCAGTCGATCGTGGTCGCGCCGATCCGCGTCGGGGTCGGCCTGCGACTGGGCGCCGGCGTGGGCTACATGCAGTTCACCCAGGGCAAGTCCTACAACCCGTTCTGACCGGGCTCGACCTCGATCACGACACCTCTCCACGCCGGCCTCACACGAGGGCGGCGTTTTTGTTGGCCGACACCCTTCCGTCTTGCAAGGACCCCGGGGGTCTAATATAAGCTTGGTGCTTACCCGGATAGTCGTTATTTATCCATTGGCACACCCAGGGAGTCACCGATGACAAAGCCAACCGTACGCATCCCCTCACTGCTGGCCGCCACCGCGCTTGGCCTTGCCTCGATGTCGGCGCACGCCAACGCCAACGAGGAGGCCGTGAAGGCGCAGCTCCAAGACTACAAGGCAACCATGCAGACCTTCGGCAAGACGCTCAAGGGCGAGCTTCAGGCCGCCATGAAGGAAGGCGGCCCGATGGCCGCCGTGCAGATCTGCAACGAACGCGCCCCGGAGATCGCCGCCGACCTGAGCGAAGAGAGCGGCTTCACGCTTCGCCGGACCAGCCTCAAGCCACGCGCGACCGAACCCACTGACTGGGAGCGAGCGGTCATGCAGGATTTCGAGAAGCGCAAGGCCGACGGCACGCCGATCGACGAGATTGCCTGGCACGAGGTCAAGAAGGTCGACGGGGAGAAGCAGCTGCGATTCATGAAGGCGATCGGCACCGAAGGCGTCTGCCTCAACTGCCACGGCCAGGACGTCGACCCGAAGCTCAAGGCGGAAATCGATCGCCTGTATCCCGACGACCAGGCTACCGGCTACGCGAAAGGCGACATTCGAGGTGCCTTCTCCATCACGGCCGAACTGGACGACTGACGCCCGGCTTCTTCAGCGCCTTCCAGAACGAAGCCCCGACGTGGCGACCACGGCGGGGCTTTTTCGTGTCCATCCGAAACAGTGGACGAATCAGTCTTCCGGCAGGTCGACGTCGTCCTTGTCCGGCACGTTGCCGCTCGATCGATCGGGCTTCCTGCCGCGCCGCTTGTTGCGAACGGATTCGGTCTCGAAATCCTCGACCGCCTCCTCGCCTTTCAGCAGACGCAGGTTGGCCGGCGGCGCCTCGCCGTCCTTGTCCACGCCGAAATACAACGTGGTGTGCGGGAACGGAATCTCGATACCGGCCTTGTCGAAGTAAATCTTCACCAGGCGGTTGTAGGCCCGACCGACCGCCCATTGCTTGCCCGGTGTGGTCTTGATCATCACGCGGATATTCACCGAGTTGTCCGCCAGCGCGACCACACCGGGGATATCGACCGGCTCGAGGATGCAATCCTTCCAGTCGGGATCGGCGGCCAGTTCGTCGAACGCTGCCTTGAGTTGTGCGATCGCATCGTCGACATTCTCGCGATAGGCGATGCCGTACTCTCCCTTGTGGAAGGCGTACTCGCGCATGTAGTTCGAGACGATATCCACCGACGAGAACGGGACGACATGCACGGTCCCCGACAGATCCCGGATCGAGACCGAGCGGATCGACAGCCGCTCGGCCGTCCCGGTCACGCCGGCGACGGTGATCACGTCACCGGTGTTGATAGCGTTCTCGATCTGGATGAACACCCCGGTGATCACGTCCTGGACCATCTTCTGCGCGCCGAACCCGATCGCCAGGCCCAGCACGCCGGCGCCGGCCAGCAGCGGGCCGATGTTCACGCCCAGCTCCGAGAGAATGATCATCGCCGTGATGGTGACCAGGGCAATGGCGATCGCGTTGCGGAACAGCGACAGCAACGTCTGTAGCCGCGCCGAGGGGATACCGGCATCGCTGTTGAGCTTCGCCTCGATCAATCCGGTCGCCACCAGCCAGACGATCAAGGCGATGATCAGCACGATGGAGATGTCGATCACCGCCGCGAGCATCCAGCGGCCGCTGTCGCTGCCCATCCAGGCGAACATGTCGGCCAGATTCCAGACCGTCAACACACCGAAAAACGCCACGATGCCGATGACGACCCGAAGGATCCGCAGGATCAGCGGTACGTAGGTGTTCAGACGCAGCTGCAGGGTCGGCATGCGATGAAGCAGCCGCTCGGGCACGCGCACCCCGCGACCGATCCACTGGGTCAGCATGGCGGCGACGAAGATGGCCGCGCCGACGATGATCACGGTTTTGACGGTCGCGAGGGCCACGAACGGCAGCGAGTCGCTCGGCCGGGTGACCGCCACCACGAACACGCCGGTCGCATAGATCATTGCCAGCCAATGCCAGCTCACCGCCAGCAGGCGCAAGGCCCAGGACGATACCGCCAGCCGGCTGCGGTCGGCGCGCACCAGGAGCGCATCACTCACCATGCCGCGGGCCTTCCACAGACGGCTCCATGTGTAGGCGAGCGCCAGCACGGCCACGCCCCATCCCACCGCACTGGCGAGATCATCACGGTCGGCCAGCTCGATCACCGGCACCAGGAAGATGCCGGCATAGCCCGTGAGCCAGATCACACGCGACAGCCAACCGGCCCAGAAGCGGGAATCCTCCCTAGACAGGCGAAACAGGCGCAGGGCGGGCGTGGCCGGCGCGAACGCCGTCCCGACCAACAGCCGGGTTACCTCGACCAGGATGAATGCCTGCAGCGCGAGCCCCAGCACGGCACCGGCCGTCTTGTTCCCGTCGGCCAGCCACCACACGCTGGCCTGGGCGGCGATGTAGGCCAGCGCCAGCAGCGCCAGGCCCAGAGCGAAGCTGGCCAGCGCCGCCGCGCCGGTACGGAACAAGCGGTGCCGCGAGGTGGCCGACTGCGCGAAGGCGTCCAGGCGTCGCCAGGCACCACCCAGAAGCCACCGGCCGATCGCCAGCACCAGGTAGGCGATCAGCAGCGCGGCCACCACTCGCCAGGCCAACTGGCCGACCGCGACCCAGTCGATGTCGACCCCGCCGGCGGCGAGACGCGACGCCGCTCCTGCCATGTCCTGCATGGTACCCGAGACCACGCCCACCAGGCCGGAGGCGATGCCGTCGGAGATCCCTGAGGCGTCCGCGTCCTGAGCGGATTCGTTCCCGGCCGCCCCGTCCTGCCGGTCGCCTGATGAGAGCCGCTCGAGCTCGGCGATCAGCTCGTCCCGCTTGGCCGGGTCCTTGAGCAGCTCGAGCAGGCCCGCGTAGGGGCCGTCGGCCCCGGAGGACTGACCGGACTCCGCGCTCGAGCCGCCCCCCGACGACGCGCCATCCTGCTGGGCAAGACCGGGCACCGTGAAGAGAAGCAGGAGCGAGACCAGGAGGGCGCGCCAGGCCGGCACGCAAAAAGCACGACAGCGAGCGGGTTCGGCGGGAGGTGCGGGCATGGAAGGTGTCTCCGGCGTGGGTCGGTGGTCGACGGTCGATAAGGAAACACTGCACGATTCGTGCGTTCATCGAATCGTGCAGTGTTTCCATAATCAGGTCATGACCGGGCGCAAGCCTAGCAAAGGATCTCCCCGACGGCCGGAAACCCGGAATCAGGCGCACGTTCTGGTGGACGGACGTGCCCGCGGGCTCACGCCGTCCCTCCCTCGTGGAACCACTCGTGGATGCGAGTGGCGAGCGCGGGCGAGATCCCGGGCACCTTTGCCAGCTCGGCGACGCTCGCCCCCCTGAGCCCACGGATGCCGCCGAAGTGCTTCAGCAATGCCTGGCGGCGCTTGCCGCCCACCCCGGGAATGCGTTCCAGGTCGGACTGGGTGCGGGCCTTCTGCCGGCGGGCACGATGGCCGGTGATCGCGAAACGGTGCGCCTCGTCGCGAACCTGCTGGATCAGGTGCAGGGCCGGGTCGTGCGGGCCGAGGTGGTCCTCGGTGTACAGCCCCGGCGCACCGGCCAGCGGCTGGATCAGCGTTTCCTCGCCGGGACGACGCTCCGGCCCCTTGGCGACCCCGATCACCCGAACCCGGTCGGTCAGCTCGCGCTCGGCCAGCACGTCGATCGCCTGGGCGAGTTGACCCTTGCCGCCGTCGATCAGCAGCACGTCCGGCAGCACGCCGGACTCGCGCACGGCCCGATCGAAACGCCTTGTGAGAGCCTGATGCATGGCGGCGTAGTCGTCGCCCGGCGCGATGCCCTCGATGTGGTAACGGCGGTACTGGTCCTTGCGCGGACCCTCCGGACCGAAGACCACGCAGGAGGCTACCGTCAATTCGCCCTGGGTGTGGGAGATATCGAAACACTCGATCCGCTCGATCCGGTCCATGGCGAGCCATTCGCCCAGCGCCTCGAAACGACGCGTGAGACCCCGGCGGCTGACCAGCCGCTCGTTGAGCGCGATCCGGGCGTTCTCGCGCGTGTCCTCCAGCCAGGCCCGCGCCTTGCCACGTCGAGGCACCAGCAATTCGACGCGATGGCCGGCCTGCTCGGCGAACACCCCGGCCAGCCACTCGGCATCCTCCGGCAGGTAGTCGCAAAGGATGCGCCGTGGCAGGTCGCGGTCGCTGTAGTACAGACCCAGAAAGCCGCTGATCACCTCCGCCGGGGCGGCGTCGGCCGGCACGTCCGGGAAGAAATGCCGGGTACCCAGGTGCCGACCATCGCGGATGGTGGCCACGCCAACGGCGGTGGTGCCCTGCTCGCTGATCTGGGCGACGACGTCGGCGTCTCCGGACATGCCGGTAATGCCCTGCTGCTGGCTGACCGCGCGCAGCATGCCGATCTGGTCGCGCAGGGCGGCGGCCTGCTCGAAATCGAGTTCGACGGCCGCCTTTTCCATGCGCGCGACCAGATCGTCGATCAGTTTCTGGCTGCGCCCGGAGAGGAACGCCATGGTGTCCTCGACGTCCTGGCGATACTCGGCCTCGTCGACGTAGTCCACGCAGGGCGCCTTGCAGCGTTCGATCTGGTACTGGAGGCAGGGGCGCGAACGGTTCCTGAACACGCTGTCCTCGCACTGGCGGACCTTGAAGACCTTCTCGAGCAGGTTGAGGGTCTCGCGTACGGCGCCGGCGGAAGGGTACGGTCCGAAATACCGCCCGGGGCGCTTGCGCGAGCCGCGGTGATAGGCCAGGCGCGGGAAGCGGTCGTTGGTCGAGACGTAGATCCAGGGATAGCTCTTGTCGTCGCGCAACAGGACGTTGTAGCGCGGCCGATGGGCCTTGATCAGGTTGCTCTCCAGGAGCAGCGCCTCGGCCTCGGTCTGGGTGGTGGTGATCTCGACGTCCGCGACCTGCTCGACCAGACGACGGGTCTTGATCGCCGCGGGCGTGCCACGGAAATAGCTGGAAAGTCGATTCTTGAGGTTACGTGCCTTGCCGACGTAGAGGATCTCGCCGTCGGCATCCAGCATGCGGTAGACGCCGGGACGCTCGGTCACGCGGGCCAGAAAGGCCTTGGCATCAAACCGGTCGGTCATCAAAACGGGAGGAAGATCAGGCGGACAGGACCGTGCGACCGGCCTTGACCGCCAACCGCAGCAGGTCGATGTCGGTACTGACCCCGAGCTTCTCGTGGATGCGGGCGCGGTAGGTGCTGATCGTCTTGGGGCTGACGCAGAGCGCCTCGGCGATCAGGGTATTGTTCTTGCCGTCGAGGATCATGCGCAGCACCTGCTGCTCGCGGCCGGACAGCACCTCGAAGGGATCGTCCTCGGATCGGCCGTTCTGCAGGGCGATCTCCTGGGCGATGCGACTGGAGACGTAACGCTTGCCCTCGGCGGCCTTGCGGATGGCGCTGATCAACTCGTCCGGGTCGGCATCCTTGGTGACGTAGGCGTGCACGCCGCAGTCGAGCACCTGACGCGCCAGGCTGACGTCGGCCTCGGCCGTCAGGGCGACCAGCCCGAGACTCGGGTGGACCTGGTGAGCGCGCTTGAGGCACTCGTAGCCGCCCATGCCCGGCATGTGGATGTCGCAGAGAATCGCGTCAATGCCCCCGGTGCGCACCTTCTCGAGGGCCCGCTCGCCACTGTCGGCCTCGGCGACCACTTCGATGTCCGACACGCCGCCGACCAGGTGACTGATCGCGGCGCGGACCATCGTGTGATCATCAACAATCATGACCCGAATCATCGGCAACCCTTCGTCTTGGTGCGAACAAGCCTGCGTCGGCTACTCACCGTGTCCACTGCCCTGCAGACAGCAGGCCCGTCAGCCTTGACCCTGCTTCCGCCCGGCCCCGAAAAACTCGTCCCAAGCCACCAGCGCGCATCCAGCCGGCAATTTACCACTGACTGTAAGGATTTTTAACCAGCGAGACGTTGTAGTACCTGGCATCATCCGACACCTCGTCGCCCAACCAGTCCGGTCGGTGGAACGGCTGGTCCACGGACTCGAGCTCCACCTCGGCGACGACCAGGCCGTCGTTCTCGCCGTGAAACTCGTCGATCTCCCACAGGTGCTCGCCGTAGGTGACGAAATGCCGGGTCTTGTCGATCACCGGTCCGGTGGTCAGGTGGTCGAGCATCCGCTCGGCGTCGGTCAACGGGATTTCGTACTCGAACTCGTCGCGGGAGATACCGAGCGTGCGGCTCTTGATGTTCAGCCATGCCCGCGAGCCGGCGATGCGCGCTCGCACCGACACCGGCCCCTGGTCGTTCAGATACCCCTGAACCATGCGCTCGGAGCGCTCGATCTGGTGGCGCCAGGCATCACTGGCCAACAGGAACTTGCGTTCGATTTCCTTGGCCATGCACGTCTCCGGGTAGTGGATTGAAACTCGGTGGGGCGTTCAGTAGCGCAGCAGCGCGGACCCCCAGGTGAACCCGCCACCGAAGGCCTCGGTGAGGATGACATCGCCACGCTTGATGCGCCCGTCACGCACCGCCACGTCCAGCGCCAGCGGCACCGAGGCCGCCGAGGTGTTGCCGTGCCGGTCGACGGTCACCACCACACGGTCCATCGACATGCCCAGCTTGCGCGCCGTGGCCTGGATGATGCGAACGTTCGCCTGGTGCGGGACCAGCCAGTCGATGTCGCTCGGCTTCATGCCGGCGGCCTCGACCGTCTGGTCAGCGATACGCCCCAGGGTGTTGACCGCCATGCGGAACACCTCGTTGCCCCGCATCTCGATGAAGGCGGTGCCGTCGGCCAGCCGTTCAGGGTCGGTGGTCGCCGGATCGGGCTTGGCGGTGGTCAGCAGCGACTCGTAACTGCCGTCGGCGTGGATGTCGGTGCGGATGATGCCGGGCTCGTCCGAGGCCTCCAGCACCACCGCCCCGGCCCCGTCGGCAAACAGCACGCAGGTATTGCGATCGGACCAGTTGACGATCCGCGAGAGGGTCTCGGCACCGACGACCAGGGCGCAGCGGGCCGAACCCGTCTTGATGAACTTGTCGGCCACCGACAGCGCGTAGACGAAACCGGTGCAGACCGCCTGCACGTCGAAGGCCGGCGAGCCGTGGATGCCGAGCTTCTGCTGCAGCAGGCAGGCGGTCGAGGGAAAGGTGCGATCGGGCGTGGTGGTCGCGACGATGATCAGGTCGACCTCCTCGGGCACGCGGCCGGCGGCTTCCAGGGCGCGGCGCGCCGCCGGTTCGGCCAGGTCGGAGGTGAGCTGGCCCTCGGCGGCGATGTGGCGTTGCTCGATGCCGGTACGCTCGCGAATCCAGCTGTCGGAGGTATCCACGATCTGCTCGAGATCGTGATTGGTCATGATGCGTTCCGGCAGGTAGCTGCCGGTGCCGGTGATGCGCGCGTACGTCATGCCTGGCCGCGCTCCTGTAGCAGGGTCTCCAGACGCTGGTCGATGCGCCGCGGCACATCCTTCTCGATCTCGCGCAGCGCGACATCCAGCGCGTTGGCGAAGGCGTCCACATTCGCCCCGCCGTGACTCTTGATCACGATGCCCTGCAGGCCCAGCAGGCTCGCACCGTTGTAGCGGCCCGGGTCGACCCGCTTCTTCAGTCGCGCCAGCACCGGCATCGCCATCAGCGCGGCGAGCCGCGAGAACAGGCCCCGCTTGAATTCCTGGCGCAGGAAATGACTGATCATCTTGGCCACGCCCTCGCTGCTCTTGAGCGCGACGTTGCCGACAAAGCCGTCGCAGACCACCACGTCCACGCCGCCCTTGTAGATGTCATCGCCCTCGACGAAGCCGATGTAGTTGACCGGCCCGGCCTCGAGCCGCTCTGCTGCACCCTTGACGGTGTCATTGCCCTTGATCGCCTCGGCGCCGACGTTGAGCAGGCCGACACGTGGCGAGGGGTTGTCGTCGAAGGCCTCGACCAGTACCGAACCCATCACTGCGAACTGGAACAGGTGCTCGGCGTCGCAGTCGACGTTCGCCCCCAGGTCGAGCACGTGGGTGTGGCCGGACTCGTTCGGCAGCGCAGTGCAGATCGCCGGGCGCTCGATACCCGGCAGGGTCTTCAAGACGAACTTGGCGGTCGCCATCAGGGCACCGGTATTGCCGGCACTGACCGCCGCCTGGGCGCGACCATCCTTGACCAGGTCGATCGCCAGTCGCATCGAGGAGGATTTCTTGGTCCGCAACGCGATCGCCGGCGATTCGTCCATCGCCACCACCTGGTCGGCATGGACGATCTCGATCCGATCCCGCTCGATCCCGACCTGATCGGCCAGGTGCCGCTCGATGGAGGCCTGGTCGCCGACCAGCAGCAGCCCGGCCGACGGATGGCGCGACAGGAAACGGGCGGCGGCACGAACCGTGACCTCCGGTCCGTGATCACCGCCCATCACGTCAATTGCGATCTGGCTGGTCATCGATGCCCCTTACCCGCGGGAAGCCCCCACACGACGGCACTGCCCAAGTCCCCGGCAAGGCGGCGCGGACAGGCCGTGCCGCCCGACAGGCGGGCGCCACGCGGACCTTCGGCGAAGGAAATCAGGCGTTGTCGCCCGACTTGGTAACCACGCGGCGGCCACGGTAGAAACCGTCCGGGGTGACGTGGTGACGGCGATGGGTCTCGCCGCTGGTCGGGTCGATGGACAGCTGCGCGTTCTTCAGGCTGTCGTGGGCGCGGCGAGAGTCGCGCTTCGCGCGGCTGACCTTGTTCTGCTGTACGGCCATGGTTTTCTACCTCCAAAATGATCAAGACGCGCCTGGGCGCGCCTGCTTGCTTTCATTCCGTCCCGGCGGCACTGCCGCCATGACACGAATTCAGTCTTTCCCGCCGGATCCCTTCTTCAGCGCAGCCAGCGCGGCGAAGGGATTGTCCTCGCCCTCGTCGACGGGCTCGGCGATCTTTCCGGACTCGTAGGGCCGATCGGACGAAATCACCCCGCAGGGACGATCGTGCACCGGCATCAGGGGCACCGCCATCAGCAGCTCGTCCTCGATCAGCTCGAGCAGCTTGATCCGCCCCTCGCGCCCGAGGATCACCGCCTCGGCGTCCGTCTCGACATGCTCGGCCTGCTCCTCGCTGAACACGAAACTCAGCCGGGAGCGAGAGGAGACCGACTGCACTACCGTCTCGCGGCAGCGAGCGCAATCGAGCGCGAGCGATGCCTCGATCGACAACTCGGCGGCCAGCGGATGCACCCCCTGCCCCTCGAAGAATCGAAGCCGATAGGCGAGTCGGCCGGCCTCCGGCGCCATGTCGCGACAACGCGGCAGCGCGGCGACCGGCACCTCGCCGCCCCACTCCTCGCCCGCCCGACAGGCGGCGCGCACGTCCAGCGGCACGCTCAGCTGCTTGACCTGGGTCTGGCTGTCGTCGGTCGACATCGGCACCATCCTGCGCCCGGCGAGACGCAACACGGCGCCACCAAAGCTTGCCAGCGGGAATCTTAATCCGCTAAGTTTACCGGCTTCTCACGCTTTCGCCAAACACTATGCCGCACCGCAAACCCAGCCTCGTCCTCGCCTCCGGCTCGGCTACCCGCCGCCAGCTGCTCGATCGGCTCCGGACCCCCTACATCGTCGATCCCGCCGACATCGACGAGACGATCGGCACCGGCGAACCGGCGGCGGACGCCTGTCGTCGCCTGGCGCATGCCAAGGCAGGCCGGGTCGCCGAGCGCCACCCATCGGCGGTGGTGCTGGGCTCCGATCAGCTCCTGGCTTGGGGGGGCGGCATCCTGGGCAAGCCCGGCGATGGCGCAACGGCCAGACGCCAGCTGGCCGAGATCGCCGGCGAGAGCATCGTCTTCCACGTCGCGGTCAGCGTGGCCTGCCCCGACGGGCGGTTTCTCGACTGGCACGAAACCGTCGAGGTGCGCATGCGCCCGCTTTCCGAGGAAGAAATCGCACGCTACGTCGAGATCGAGCAACCCTTCGACTGTGCCGGCAGCATGCGTTCGGAGGGACTGGGCGCCTGCCTGGTCGAGCACATGGACAACCGCGACCCGAGCGCCATCCTCGGCATGCCGCTGATCGCCACCGCGCGGCTGCTGCGCGAAGCGGGCATCGACCCCCTGAGCCACTGACCCGGGTCGTGGCCGGCTGTCGGGCCGACGGCATTTGACGCCCATGGCGCCTTGCAGTAGAAACAGCGCTTTCCCCATCCCGAGGATGTCACCGTGACACTGCTCATCGCCGCCCTGCTCGGCGTCATTCAGGGCATCTTCATGTTCCTGCCCGTCAGCTCGACCGCCCATCTCGTGCTCACCCAGCACTGGCTGATCGAGAAGGGCCATGACCTGCCGCCGCCGGACAGCGCCGAGATGATCCTGTTCGACCTGGTGGTGCATGTCGGCACCCTGGTCTCGATCGTGGTGGTGTTCTGGTCCAGCCTGTGGCGCTTCTCGCGCAACGCGGCGACCGGGGCCCTGCACTGGGCCTCGGCCGAGGGTCGGCACGAAGGCATGCCGCTGTATGTGCGCCTGTTCCTGCTGGGGATGCTGTCGGTGCTGGCCACTGCCGCGATCGGCTTCGGGCTCAAGGCCACCTTCGAACACGTGTTCGCCACGCCGGTGATGATCGCCTTCACCCTCACCCTGACCGGCATCCTGCTGTGGTGGACCGACAAGCTCAAACCGCGCCGCCGCGGCCTGAAGGGCATCAACGCCAAGGTGGCGACCGTCATCGGCGTGGCCCAGGGCTTCGCGCTGGTCCCGGGCCTGTCGCGCAGCGCGATGACCATCGTCTTCGCCCTGTTCACCGGCCTCAAGCGCCGCTGGGCCGCCGAATACAGCTTCTTCCTCGCCATACCGACCATCCTCGCGGCCACCCTGGTCCAGAGCCTGGAGGTCTGGGGCGAGTTCGGCCTCAACGGTCTGACCCTGATGGACCTGGCCGTCGGCTTCGTCGTCGCGGCGATCGTCGGGATCGTCTCGCTGAAGCTGGTGGTCTACTTCCTCTACCGCGCCCAGCTCAAGATCTTCTCGTTCTACGTCTGGTTCCTGGCCGCGGCCATCCTGATGGGCTGGATCGACCTGCCGGTCTGAATCCCACCTGACCGACCGTTACTCGCGAAACGTTCCAGCCAATCCTCAGAACCCCAGCCGCTTGCGGGCGATCTGGTGCAGAGCCGGCGTGGCGGCGGCACAGACGGTCGTGGTGTCCAGCCCCACGCCGTTGCCCTCGAGGTCGGTGAATACGCCGCCCGCCTCCTGGACGATCACCGACAGCGCGGCGATATCGAGCACGTTGACGTCGGACTCCACCACCAGGTCGATCGCCCCACGCGCCAGCAGGTGGTAGTGGTAGAAGTCGCCGTAGCCGCGGGTGCGGTTGACCTCCGCAACCAGCGTCGCCAGCCCGGCCCAGCCGACCGGTTGCTTGGCGAGCGTCACGAGATTGCCCACCGAAAGCGTCGCCTCGGAAAGGGTATCGATCTGACTGACCCGCGCGGCGCGGTCCATGAAGAACGCACCGCCACCCTTCTCGGCGTAGGCGTACTCGCCGAACACCGGCGCGCTCGACACGCCCAGGATGATCTCGTCGCCCTGCATCAGCGCGATCTGCGTGGAGAAGAACGGGTACTCGCGCACGAAGCTCTTGGTGCCGTCGATCGGGTCGACCAGCCAGGTGAACTCCGCCTCAGGACGCGTCTTGCCGGTCTCCTCCCCGTAGAAACCGTGATCCGGGAAGGCATCCAGGATCACCGCCTTGATGGCCTTCTCCGTCTCCACATCGGCCACGGTGACCGGCGTGGCGTCTTCCTTGATCTCGATCTCGACGTTCTGCTGCCAGTAGCGACGGACCACCGCCTCGGCGGCACGGGCGGCGGCGAGGGCGGTTTCGAGGTATTGGCTCTGCATTGCGCGCTTCCTGATTGTTCTGGATTCGGGGGCCGCTTTCGCGGCGCGGTGGGCGGCATTGTAACCGAGCCGCGGGTTCCTCTCTTCCCCTGCTACATCCGCATGCCGCGCAGCCAGCGGAAGACGTTGATCAGCGAGGACAGGGCCTGGGCGACGTAGGTCAATGCCGCGGCGCGCAGGATGCGGCGGGCGGGGCGGCGGTCGGTCTTCCTGAGGAAGCCGCCCTCCTGGAGCATGGGCAAGGCGCGATTGAAGCTGGCATCGAGCTCGGTGGGCAGGGTGGCCAGGTGGGCGAAGACGGGCACCGCCATGGTCATCACCCCGGCGGCGAACATCACCAGCCCGGCCAGCGGCCCCTTCTGGATCACCGAGACGACCGGGATGGCGACCAGGATCCAGCCGGCGATGCGTTGTGCCCACCGGGTACGCTCGACCACTTCCTGCCGACGCTGGAACGGCGGGTATTGCTCGGCATCCTGCAGGGCGTGACCCACCTCGTGGGCGGCCACCGTGATCGCGGTAAGCGAATGCCCGGAAAAGTGCGCCGGTGACAGACGCACCGCCCGGTCGGCGGGGTCGTAGTGGTCGCCGGCCTTGGTCTCCTCCACCTTGACGTATTCGAGATGATGGCGATCAAGCAGGTAGCGGGCCAGGTCGGCGCCGGAGAAGTCGAAGCGGTCGGCCGGTTCGCTGTGTCGCCGCATCACCTGCCCGACCCACCAGCCGGGCAGGTAGGAGAGCGCGGCCATCAGGCCCAGGACGATCAGCAGGCCGATACCCATCAGTCCTCCCGTCGTCCGGTGTCGATCTGGTAGATCAGGTCACCCGACTGCGACTCGGCACTGCTGGTCAGTTCCAAGTGCAGGAACCGGTTGATGCGGTAGCGCGTGATCACTTCCCCGACTCCATCGAATACCCCCACCGCGTAGCGGACCAGCAGATTCTCCCCGATGCGCTTGCCGACGCTCAAGCGCGTGCCGCTCACGTCGTCGCCCGAATCCAGCCCGATCTCGTCGAAGCCCAGGGTGGCGTTGACCTGCTGGGCCAGCGTGTCCCCCCCGCGAACACCCAGCCCCTTGATCGCTGCCATCAGCAACGAGCCGTCCCCCTCCGAACCATCGGAGAGCCGCCGCCCGGTCAGCAGCAGCGACAGCGCATCGCTCTGAGAGGTGGCCGGTTCCGAGAAGACCTCAGTCTCGGGATTCTCCAGCTCCCCCTGTATCGACAGGCCCACCACCGTGCGCTCGGCATCGTCGATCTGGCGACTGGCCACCACGTCCAGCCCCGGCGCACCCAGTGGCCCGTTGAAGATCAGCCGGCCGCGCTCGATACGCAGATCCTGGCCGTAGGCCTGGTAGCGACCGTCCTCGAGGCGCACCTCGCCGAAGCCGTCAACGGTCTGATCGGGCCGGATCCTCAGCTCCAGCCCTCCGGCCAGCCGGGTGGCGAAACCGTGGCCGCGCAGGCTGACATCGTCGCCCAGGACGACGTCGACGTCGCCCTCGATCGGGTAGGCGGAACCGGGGTCCGGCTCCTCCTCGCCGACGATCACCAGGTCTGGCGAGTTGCTGCGCGCACTTTCCGGCAGCTCCTCGATATTGGCGATCACCAGCGGCACGTGAATCGCGCCGTCCAGGCGCCCCCCGGACGGTGCAAGATCCAGTTGCAGGTCCGGGCGGGCATCGACGGTCATCGTCGGCAGGCGCAGCACCGGCACCGCCTCGCCGCCGACTTCCAGCGCCAGCCGCCAGTCGCCCGGGGCATCGAACCGCCCCTCGCCGCTCAGGGCCAGTTCACCACGAGTGCGCGAGGACTCGGTCTCGGTGATGCGCCGCTCCTGGAACACCGGCCGTGGTGGCGTGTCCGCCTCGCCGACCAGCGATCCCGCCAAGGTGATACCGCCGTCAGAAGCCAGCTCCGCGTCGATCCGGCCGTCGCGGTATTCGGTGCCGGCGGCAAAGGCGGCCAGGCCGAAATCGCGCAGCCGCAGGCTTGCGGCGACACGGGGATCCGCCCAGTCCCCGGTGACGGACGCCTGCCCGCGGAGATCGCCCGTGATGTCGCCCACCGGCAGGTTGGTCGGACCGACCAGGCTCTCGAACAGATCGACCAGGCGGGCGAGGTCGGCACGGGCCAGGTCGACGTCACCCTCGATCTGGCGATCCGCCAGGTCTGCACGGCCTGCGGCACTCAGGTCGAGCCAGTCCTCCAGACCGGCCTGAAGACCGCCCTCGACCTGCTCACCGTCGAGGCGTACCTCCAGCCGTGCCGGCCGGTAGGTGATCACCTCGAACTCGTCGTTGCTGGAGTCATCGGTAAAGGCATCCCCGGCCAGCCGGATCTCGCTGGCCGGCAGGTCGATCCCGATGTCGGCGCTCGGCACGCCGGCGGCAAGGCGGGCCGTGCCATCGACCTGCAGCCGACCCGGCAACTCGAGGGTTTCCGGGTCCGCCCCCGGCCACTGCTGCCAGAGCGCCATGAGCGACAGGTCCCCGCTGGCACGGGCATTCACCGTCTCGGGGTCGCGATCCGCGTCCAGGCACAATCGCCCGGTCTCGGACGCCGGCATCCCGGCACTGACCGGCCGCAGGCAGAAGGTTTCCAGTCGCTGACGTTGCGCATCGATGGTGAGGGTCGCCGGCTCGGCCAGCGCCCAGTCACCCACGTCGGGCCGGGAGAGATCGAGGCGATCCAGCCGTCCCTGCCACTGCGCGCCGTCCCAGCCGCCATCGGCGACCAGCCGGAGCCCGACCATCGCATCGGCGTCCATCCGCAACCGGTGGGCCTCGGGCGTGCCGTCGGCCCGAATGGACAGGCGGTCGATCAGTCTCTCCTCGGCACCGACGGCGCGCAGATCCGCCGCCTCGAGCGACAGCCGCAGGTCATCGTTCGCCTCCGGCCCGCCGATGCGGCCGTCGACGGCCAGTTCACCGAGCGAATGCCCGGCGAGCACCAGGGAGCGGGCCGTCAGTTCAAGCCGCCCGTGCGGGTCGAGCAACGGCCCGGCCAGGTCGACATCGGCATCGATCGCTCCGCGGGCAGCGTCCGTTCCAAGGGCGGCAAGGTCGACGCCCGGCACGCGCTCGACCATGTCCCAGGGCAGCGCGCCGAGATCCGGCACCGACAGTTGCAGCCGGCCGTCGTCGATCAGCCAATCGTCGAGTTCCGCGGCGGTCGCCAGTCGCCCGCCGGCCTCGAACCGCGCCCCCGGCATGCTCAGCTCGCCCCGTGACAGAGCGGCCTCGCCGTCGGCCAGGCGGCCTTGGGCGTCGAGCTGCAGGCGACGTGGCTCACCCTCGACGCCGGATTCGGCCAGCACCGCCCGCAGGGCCTCCAACTCGAGCCGGCTCTGCGCCAGCCAGTCCGCTGCCGACAGCGGTTGCTCCCAGTCCGGCAGGCGCCCGTGGACCCGGCCGTCGCTGGCGAAGACCAGCGCGGGCCGCTGCCCGTCGAGCAGCGCCGCGGCGACCGGCAGCGCCTCGATCCGCCAGTCGGCCTCGAAGCCACGCTCGGCATCGAGCCGGGCATCGAGCCGCAGATCGCCTCCCCCGGCGCGACCATCGACCCCGAGCGTGACCAGGTCCGAGGCAAGGTCGCCCTCGATGTCGATCGCCTCGAGCCGCTCTCCCGCCAGCTCGCCGTCCAGCCGGTCGATCGCCAGCCGCCCGGCAACCGGCAGCCACCCGTCGGCGCGCGAGACGTCGATCGAGACACCAAAATCGAGATCTCCCGGCAGGCCGGGGGTGATCCACGCGGGATCGACGGACTCGCCCCGCCCCGCGAGGCGAAGCGACCAGTCGGCCGCCAGCTGCGCCGCGCCGTCGAGCGCCAGCCGTCCCCCGAGCGCATCGATGACGAGGTTCGAGATGGCCAGGTCCGCGCCCTCCAGCGTCATCGCCCCGCAGGCGGCGGCCGGCTGGCCGTCGGCGCCGATCCAGTCCAGCGTCGGGCGCAGAGCGAGCCCCGCGAGCGCCTCCCCCTCGACGTCGACGTGGCCCGAAAGCCAGCCGGCGGGATGATCCATCAGAAGCTCGATCCTGCCGATCGCGGGCATCGAGCCGGCCAGTTCGACGGCGATCTCGCCCCGGCCGTCCAGCCGCACGGCATCGGGCATCTCGAGCGCGAGTTCGGCGAGATCGAGTTCGAGGCGGGGGCGATCGACCCGGGCATCCAGCAGGGCGGTGAGCTGCGCAGTCTCGACCCGCGTGTCCCGCTCGCCCTGGCGAATCACGACCGACTCGGCGCGCAGGGATTCGACCTCGACCAGCCAGGGCGGCAAGGGCAGGTCATCCGGGTCGAACGCACCGTCCGGCCCGCCCGCCGCGTCCTCCCCGGCCGGCGGCAGGTCGACGAGCATGTCCCGGACAAACAGGTCGGCCAGCCGCAGCTGCCCGCGCCAGAGCGCGCCCGGGTCGATCTCGAGCCGCAGTTCGGCCGCCTCGACGGCCGCCCCTTCCTGCGGCTGCCAGGCCAATCCTTCGAGCCGCAACCCACGCCAGGGTGTGCCCTCGACGTGCTCGACCGTCAACGCGGACAGGCGCTGCTCGGCCTGGTCGAACGACCACTGGACGCCGGACGACGTGCTCGTCAGCCACCACAGCGCCACGGCGGCCAGCATGAGCACCGTCAACGCCAGCCAGCCGCCGACCAGGACCAGTCGTCGCAACCAGACCAGAGCGGTGATCAGGGCACGACCGAGCATCAGAACGCCGCTCCCAGGCCGAGGTGCAGGCGCGGCAGGCCACCCGAACCGTCGAGCGGCTGGGCGACGTCCAGCCGCACCATGCCCACCGGCGAGCGCCAGCGCACCCCGACCCCCGCACCGGTCTTCAGATCGGCCTCCGGGTCGGTGTAGGCATTGCCGGTATCGACGAAGCCGGCCAGGTACCAGTCGTCACCGACCACGGGATGCATGGCCTCGAGGCTGCCGACGAGGAGATACTTGCCCCCGGTACGGGTGCCCTCCTCGTCACGCGGCGAGAGCGATTCGTAGTCGTAACCGCGCACGGAGCGGTCCCCGCCCGTGAAGAAGCGCAGGGAACGAGGGATCGAATCGAAGTCGTCGGTGCTGATCACGCCGGCCTCCGCCCGGCCGGCGAAGATCCAGCGTCCCAGGGAATGGTAGCCGCCGACCAGGCCCCGGGCGCGAACGAAGTTCGCGGCGGATAACACCGGCTCGGCCGCCCCTTGCAGCGAGACATCGAACACCACGCCCCGGGTCGGGAACAGGGGGTCGTCCAGCCCGTCGTAGCCCAGCCGACCGCCGACGACGGCAAAGCCCTGGGACTCGGCCGGATTGTCACCGTAGCGCGTGCGGTCGAGCAGGTATTCCGTGAACAGCGACCGCGTCCAGCGGTCCGTTTCGCGCACCCACTGCACCCCGCTCGCCGCTTCGGTGGTCACGATCGAGTTGTTGTCGTGCCGCGTGACCCGGGCGTAGATGTCGTAGCGCTCGCGAAGCGGATCGGCCGAACGGGGGATGCTGTAGCTGGTGTTCAGCCGCTGCTCGATGGCGGACAGCTGGGTCCGCGCGGCCCAGCGATGCCCGCGCTTGTTGACGTAGCGACGCTTGACGTTCGCGCCCACCCGCGGACCGACGTCGGTCGCGTAGCCGGCGCGCAACTCCCAGGAGGTGCGCGGACTCCGGCGGGCGACGACATCCACCGGCACTGCGAGATCCTCCCGCCGGTCCAGGTCGGGCCGGACCGAGACCGAATCGAAGTACTCGGCGCCACTCAAGTTCTGGTTGATCGACAGCAGGTTTCGGCTGGTATACGGCGCGCCCCGCTCCACGCCCGCCATTTTGCGCGCCAGTTCGGGGTTCAGGACCGTCTGCTCGATGTCCAGCTCGCCGAAGCGGTAGCGCCCCCCCGCCTCGAGCGCCAGGGCGATGTCGGCGGCCTGCTCCTCGGGATCGACCCGGATCTCGTGGCGGGAGAAGCGGGCATCGAGGTAGCCGAGACGCTGCACGCGGGTGAGCAGCCCGTCGCGCAAGGCATCGTAGGCCGCCTGGTCGAGCGGCGCACCGACTTCGGGGCGGTTCTCCTCGACGAAGCTGCGGACCGACTCGATCGACTCGATGCTGTCGGCCAGGTCGATCTCCACCGACCGGACCGTGGTGACGGGCCCTTTCTCGACATGCAGCGCCGGGTCGCGACAATCGTCGCGCACATCGATGCGTCCCTCGATACGCGCATTGAAGTAGCCATAGGCCTGCAGGGCCTCTTCGGCGGCGCGGGCCGCGGCATCCACATAGCGCCGGATCTGCGCGGTGCTGGCGTTGCAGGAGAAGGTCACCCGGGGAACCGACAGGCCGACGTTGGTGATCAGGTCGACCTCTTCCAGCCCGGTGAGCTGGAGATTCGGGGCAGCATGGGCGCCGGCGGGGGCCACGAACAGCCACCCGGCGAGCAGGCTGCGCCGGATGAGGTGCCCCCGGGCCGGCCAGTCCGCCATGGGAGCTATACCACCTCGGCGAGATCGCCGTTGCGTTCCAGCCAGGCGCGCCGGTCGGCGGCGCGCTTCTTGGCCAGCAGCATGTCGAAGACCTCGATGGTGTCGTCACCCTCCACCTTGAGCTGCACCAGCCGGCGCGTGGCCGGGGCAAGGGTCGATTCGCGCAGCTGCACCGGGTTCATCTCGCCCAGGCCCTTGAAGCGGGTCACCTGGATCTTGCCGCGACGCTTTTCCGCCTCGAGGCGATCGATGATGCCGTCGCGTTCGTGCTCGTCCAGCGCGTAGAAGGTCTCCTTGCCCATGTCGACGCGGTACAGCGGCGGCATGGCCACGAAGACATGCCCGGCATCCACCAGCGCCGGGAAGTGACGCAGGAACAGGGCCGAGAGCAAGGTGGCGATGTGCAGGCCGTCCGAGTCGGCGTCAGCCAGGATGCAGACCTTGCCGTAGCGCAGCTTGGAGAGATCGTTCGAGCCCGGCTCGAGGCCGAGAGCCACGGCGATATCGTGCACTTCCTGGCTTGCCAGCACCTGGCCGGGGTCGGTCTCCCAGGTGTTCAGGATCTTGCCGCGCAGGGGCATGATCGCCTGGAAGTCGCGGTCGCGGGCCTGCTTGGCCGAGCCGCCGGCCGAATCGCCCTCCACCAGGAACAGCTCGGTGCGCGAGAGGTCGGTGGAGGCGCAATCGGCCAGCTTTCCGGGCAGCGCCGGGCCGCTGGTCACGCGCTTGCGGGCGACCTTCTTCTCGCTCCTGATGCGGCTCTGCGCCGACTCGATCGCGATCGCGGCGATCCGCTCGCCGATGTCGGGATGCTGGTTGAGGTACAGCGACAGCGCGTCCTTGACCACGCCGCTGATGAAGGTCGCCGATTCGCGCGAGGACAGGCGTTCCTTGGTCTGGCCGGCGAACTGCGGGTCGTGCAGCTTGGCCGAGAGCACGAAGCGCACCCGGTCGAAGACATCCTCCGGCGAGAGGCGCACGCCGCGGGGCAAGAGGCTGCGGAACTCGCAGAACTCGCGGATCGCCTCTGTCAGCCCCTGGCGCAGGCCGTTGACGTGCGTGCCGCCCTGCAGGGTAGGGATCAGGTTGACGTAGCTTTCGGTGAGCCCCTCGCCCGGCTCGGTCGCCCAGACCACCGCCCAGGCGACTTCCTGCGCGCGCCCGCCGTCGGGTGCCTTCATGTGGCCGACGAATCCCTCGGCGGGAAGCACCTCCTGGTCGGCCACGCTCTCGAGCAGGTAGTCGCGCAGCCCGTCGGCGTAGCACCAGTCCTCGCGCTCGCCCGAGGCCTGGTCGGTGAGGCTGACCTTGAGCCCCGGGCAGAGCACGGCCTTGGCGCGCAGCACGTGACGCAGGCGGGCCATGTTGAAGCGTGGCTGGTCGAAGTAGCTGATATCCGGCCAGAAGGTCAGCGTGGTGCCGGTGTTGCGCTTGCCGACCGTGTCGATCACCTCCAGGGGCCGGGTGACCTCGCCGTGGGCGAACTCGATCCGGTGCAGCTTGCCGTCGCGCTTGATATCCACGACCAGCCGGTCGGAGAGCGCATTGACCACCGACACGCCCACGCCGTGCAGGCCGCCGGAGAACTGGTAGGACTTGTCGGAAAACTTGCCGCCGGCGTGCAGGCGGGTGAGGATCAGCTCCACCCCGGAGATACCGTGCTCGGGATGGATGTCCACCGGCATGCCGCGCCCGTCGTCGGAGACCGTCAGCGCGCCGTCCTCGTGGACGACCACGTCGATCGCGCTCGCGTGGCCGCTGATCGCCTCGTCGACGCTGTTGTCGATCACCTCCTGGGCCAGGTGGTTGGGCCGGGTGGTATCGGTGTACATGCCCGGGCGCTTCCTGACCGGATCGAGGCCGGTGAGCACCTCGATCGAGCCGGCGGTGTAATCGGATCGTTCAGCCATAGATCAACCGTGCATTCCCTAAGATTGTCGGTGCCGCGGGGGCCCACTGGATCACCGGCGCGGCGCTGGGAGCCGGCCGTCGCGGCCCGCCGCAAAGTGTACACGCCCGCCCGGGGCCTGACACCGGCGCGGTGGCCGATGAGGCCCACCCGGGCTCGGCCACGCCCCAACCATGCAGACCCTCTCTTGAAAATCCGCCCGGCCACCACCATGTCGAGGCGCAGCCGAACCAACACCCACGAGGATCATCCGACCATGAGCGACAGCGCGCACGTCTATTCCGTCACCGCCCAGACATTCCACGACCAGGTGGTGGAAGCCTCCCGGGAGACACCGGTGCTGGTCGACTTCTGGGCGGAATGGTGCGGCCCCTGCCGCCAGTTGATGCCGCTTCTCTCGCAGATCGTCGAGGGCATGGACGGCCAGGTGAAACTGGCCAAGATCGACACCGAGGCCGAGCAGGAACTCGCCCAGCAGTTCGGCGTGCGCAGCCTGCCCACGGTCATGATGTTCGTCGGCGGGCGTCCGGTCGATCAGTTCCAGGGCGCGTTGCCCGAGGGGCAGATTCGCGAGTTCATCGGTCGCCACGTGCTCTCCGAGATCGACAAGCTGCGCCGCGAGGCCCAGCAGGTGCGTGCTGCCGGGGCCATCGAGCAGGCCCTGGACATGCTCAAGCAGGCCAACCAGCAGGAGCCGGGCAACGTCGAGGTGCTGCTCGACATCGCCGACGTGATCGCCGAGCAGGGCGACCTCGACCAGGCCTGGGAAATCCTCGAATCACTGCCGGTCGACGCAGCCACGCGCGACGACGTCAAGTCGTTCAAGGCCCGTATCGGCATGGCGCGATCGGCCCAGTCCGGCCCGCCCGAGGACGAGCTGCGCGCCCGCATCGAGAAAGACCCGAAGGATTGCGAGGCCCGCGAGGCGCTGGCCGCCAAGCTCGCCATGCGCAACGACATCGAGGAGGCGATGGAGCAGTATTACCAGATGATGCTGCGCGACCGTTCCTACAACGACGATGCCGGCCGGCGCGGCCTGATCGACCTGTTCGAGCTGCTCGGTGCCGAACACCCGCTCACCCGCCAGTACCGCCGCAAGATGTTCGGCCTGCTGCACTAAACCACCCCTGCCGAAGGCGTGCTTCAAGCGCCCTTCGAGCTACCAGGTGACGACGGCGCCACTGCTCTCTGTGGGAGATTCTATGCCTCCGAACAAGCGAGCCACGCCCGCGAAGGCCGCGTCCGCGGCCGCCCCGTTCCCACCAACCACCCTGCCGACCGACGCCGGAACACGCGCCGTTGGCGCGTTTCGCTTGCAGGGCAAGCTCCCACAATGGCTGCGCTTCGTCTGTGGAGGGTCTGCCGGCGAGGCGAGGCCCTACCCGCTTTTCGCGTTCGACCTCGAGCCGCGTGATCTGACCTCTCATCTCTGACTTCTGGCCTCTTCAGACAACCCCGTCACGGGCCGCTCTGCCCGACGGCACGGCCGCCTGCTAAGGTTCAGCCATGCACGCCCATCACCACCACGATGCCACCGATGCCGCCGGCCGGGCGCTGGGGATCGGCATTGTTCTCAACCTGGCCTTCGTCATCGTCGAGGCGGTGGCCGGAGTGCTCGGGCACTCGATGGCCCTGCTGGCCGACGCGGCGCACAACCTTGGCGACGTGCTGGGGCTGGTGCTGGCCTGGGGTGCCAACCGCCTGACCCGCCGCGTCGCCTCGCGCCAGTTCAGCTACGGATTGGGCAGCAGCACCCTGCTCGCCGCATTGATCAACGGCGTGACGCTGGCACTGGTCTCGCTGTGGATCCTGTGGGAGGCGGGCATGCGGCTGGCCGACCCGCCGGCGGTGCACGGGGCGCTCGTCATCGGGGTGGCGCTGGCCGGCGTGGTGGTCAACACCGCCACCGCCTGGCTGCTGCTCTCGGGACAGAAGCATGACCTCAACCTGCGCGGCGCCTTCCTGCACATGGCCGCCGACGCGGCCGTCTCGGTTGCCGTCGCCATCTCCGGCCTGATCGTGCTGCTCACCGGATTCGCGCTGGTCGATCCGCTGCTGAGCATTCTCGTCAGCCTGGTCATCCTGGTCCCGGCGCTCGGTCTCGTGCGCCGCTCGCTGCAACTGGTCATGCACGGGGTGCCGGAAGAGGTCGATCTCGACCAGGTCGGGCGGCATCTCGCCGCCATGCCCGGCGTGACCGACTACCACCACCTGCACGTCTGGGCCCTGTCCACGCGTCAGACGGCCCTGAGCGTGCACCTGGTCATGCCCGAGCCGCCCGTCGAGGGCGACACGTTCCTGCGCGAGCTGCAGAACGACCTCCGGGAGCGCTTCGGCATCGACCACGCCACGGTACAGATCGAGCGCGGCGAGTTCCCCTGCCCCATCGACGGCTGACGTCGACCGGCCTCGTCAACGCAGTTGCAAGCGGTCGTAGTGCACCTCGAGCGCCTCCCGGGCGCAGTCGGCATCCTTGTCCCCACCCGGGGCACCACTGACCCCCAGCGCACCGATGGTCGAACCGGCCGATTCGATCGCCACCGCCCCGTCGAGCACGAGGATGCCGTCGACGTGGTTCATCTCCATCCGGATGTCCTCGCGGTTGGCGCGAAACGCCCCCGAATCGATCCCGGCCAGGATCACGGCCCGGGCCTTGTCCGTGGCGATCTGGCGAGTGAACCGCGGGGCATGGGTAGCGCGCATCATCACCTGCGGATCGCCCGACGGGTCGACCACCACCGCGGTGACCGCGTAGCCGTTCTCCGTGCAGGCGGCCACCGCCTCCTCGGCGATGGCCGCGGCCAGCCCCATCCCGATCCGGTCGCTGGTGACCACGTCGCCGGCGCCATCGGCGTTCTCCGCCGCCACCGCGCTGCTGCACAGAATCAATGCCGGCGCCAGCAGGCGGCCAATCGACACTCCCCTCATGGCAAAACCTCCGCTATGGTTGTGACATTCATGCCCGTTCGAGCATAGCCGTCCAACCACCCCCGGAGTCACCATGGGCGATCCCGATCCGACCGAAGCCACCCGCGAGGCCCTCGCTGCCTTGCGCGAGATCGCGCCGTTCGACCGCATCGACCCGGAGATCCTGAGCCGGTCGATCCCCGCGGCACGCATCCGTCGCCTCGCGCAGGGCGAAGTGCTGCTCGAGCCGCGCATGGGGCCGCCCGACACGTTTTTCGTGCTGCTTTCCGGCCGGGTGGACGGCCTGGTCGACGGCTCCGACGGCCACCCGGTCTGGTCGCTGGGACGTGGTGACAGCTTTCCCCTGGGGGCGCTAATGGAGCGCCGGCCAGTCAGCACCCGCCAGGTGGTCGCCGAGCCGGGGCAGGCCGTGGCGCTGCCCAAGGCTGCCTTCGAGGCGCTGCGGCGCGAGAGCGAGGCCTTCGACGATTTCTGCACCCGTCGGATCGGCCACCTGCTGACCCGCGGGCCGGTGGCCGAGGAAATTGACGGTGGCGCCGGGGGATCGGGCGCTCTGCTCGACCCGAGCACGCCGATTCGCGCCCGGATGGACGCCCGCACGCTGGTGCTCGAAGGCGACACCCCGCTTGCCGAGGCGGCGCGCGCACTCGAATCCCACGGCGGCGAGGCCATGCTGGTACGCCTACCCGACGGCTTCGGTATCGCCACGCTGCGCGACCTGGCCTTCCGCGGCCTGAACCGGCCGGTGGAAACCACGCTTGCCGAGATCGCCACCCGCGACCCGGTCGGCATCGACGCGGACACTTCGGTGCTCGAGGCGGCGGTGAGCCTGGCCGAACACGGCTTTCATCACCTGCTGGTGACCGAAACGGGCCACGACGAGCCGCTGGGCGTGCTCGACGAGGGCGCGCTCTACCGGGTGAATGCCATGACCCCGGGCCTGTTGCACCAGCGGATCAGCCGCGCCCGCGACGTCGAGGCGCTGGCAGGCATCCGCCAGGAGGTACCCGGCATCGTCGGTGCGCTGCTCGAATCCGGATCGGGGTTCGCCCCGATCAGCCGCATCGTGTCCGGGATAAACGACGCGATCACCCGGCGGGTTATCGGGTTGACCTTCGAGGATGCGCCCCTGCCGGCCGAGCTGGAATGGTGCTGGCTCACCTTCGGCAGCGAGGCCCGCTCGGAGCAGACCCTGGCGACCGACCAGGACAACGGACTGGTCTTCGCCGGGCCTATCGATCCGCAGGACGCCCGCGGTCACCTGCTGCCGCTGGCCCGCCGCGTCAACGAGGCGCTCGACGAGCTGGGCTACCCGCTATGCCCGGGCAATATCATGGCCGGGAATCCGGACCTGTGCCTCTCGCTCGACGAATGGGGCAAGCGCTTTCGCGGCTGGATCGACCAGGGCACGCCCGAACACCTGCTCAAGGCGACCATCTTCTTCGACGCACGCGGCCTGTCCGGCAGCGACCCGTTGTTCGAGCGATGGACGAGCGCCTGGCGCGAACCGGCACGGAAGAACAGCCGCTTCCGCCGCCAGCTTGCCGCCAACGCCCTGCGAAACCAGCCGCCGCTGACCCTGTTCGGCGGCTTTCGCACCCGCACGCGTGGCAGCCAGCGGGGGATCGACATCAAGCTCGATGGGGCCACGCCGTTCGTCGACGCCGCCCGGATCGAGGCGCTGGCTCAGGGCGCGGGGGCCACGCGCACCGACCAGCGTCTGGCCCTGGTGCCCGAGCGCGCCCTGCCGGCCGACGACCTGACCGCGGCCTACGACTTCATCCAGCGACTACGACTGCGCCACCAGTACGGACAGATCCAGCGCGGCGAGTCCCCCGACAACCTGATCGATCCGGACCGACTCGACGGGCTGACCCAGCGACTTCTCAAGGAATCCTTCCGCATCGCCCGCAAGCTCCAACGGCACCTCGAGATTGCCTACCAGCTCTAACGCCCACGCCCCGGAGCGGGCCGTCACTCCTCGGCCCGTTGGCAACGACCGCCAACCCGCATCGCGCCGGGGACGGCCGGGCCAGCGTCACCCGCCCCAACGGCACCGGGTTTGCCTATGCCCCATCACGAAAACTGAGGTTCCCTTTTGACCCGCGGTTCCAGTAGGCTTAGCGTGCGCCGGGGTCCAGGCATGGTGCGTGCCGTTGCGCCGCCACGCCCGGGGCCTGGCTGGCTGGGAAGGCCTGCACCAATCCGATACCGCTCTGCGCGCCTTGATCACGAACGGCACGACGAGCCAGAGCGAGATCGCATTCGTGCAGGCGTTCCCTGAAAGGAAGACATAAAACGTTCGGATTCAACCGAAACTCGAGGAGCCACTTATGGAGCAACGTTCCAATCGCGCCGATTACTGGCGCGCCAACCTGAAGGTACTGTTCGGCTGTCTGGTCGTCTGGTTCCTGGTGTCCTACGTATTCGGCATCCTGCTGGTCGATACGCTCAACCAGTTCTCGCTGGGCGGTTACCCGCTGGGCTTCTGGTTCGCGCAGCAAGGCTCGATCTTCACCTTCGTGGTGCTGATCTTCTTCTACGCCTGGCGCATGAACGCCATCGACAAGAAATTCGGCGTCGCCGAAGACTAAATAACGCAGGAGCCCAAGACACATGGATCTTCAGACACTGATCTACCTGGTGGTTGGCGCCACCTTCTTGCTTTACTTCGTTCTCGCGATCGTCGCCCGGGCGGGCACCACCAGCGAGTTCTACGTCGCCGGCAAGGGGATCAACCCCGTCGCCAACGGCATGGCCACCGCCGCCGACTGGATGTCCGCCGCGTCGTTCATCTCGATGGCTGGCCTGATCGCCTTCAACGGCTATTCGGCCTCGGCGTATCTCATGGGCTGGACCGGCGGCTACGTGCTGCTGGCGATGCTGCTCGCTCCGTACCTGCGCAAGTTCGGCAAGTTCACGGTGCCGGAATTCATCGGTGACCGCTTCTACTCGAACACCGCGCGCGTCATCGCCGTCATCGCCCTGCTGGTCATCTCGCTGACCTACGTCATCGGTCAGATGAAGGGCGTCGGCGTGGCCTTCTCGCGCTTCCTCGAGACCTCAGTGGAAGTCGGCCTGTTTGCGGGCATGGGCATCGTGTTCGTCTACGCGGTTCTCGGCGGCATGAAGGGCATCACCTACACGCAGATCGCGCAGTACGTGATCATGATCTTCGCCTACACCGTGCCGGCCGTATTCATCTCACTGCAGCTGACCGGCCACTTCCTGCCACAAACGGGCACCGGCGCCGAACTGGCCGACGGTTCCAATCAGTACCTGCTGCAGAAGCTGGACATGGTCCTGGTCGATCTGGGCTTTGCCGAGTACACCGCCACGCCGGACCTGATGAACACCTTCCTGCTGACGCTGGCACTGATGATCGGTACCGCCGGTCTGCCACACGTCCTGGTGCGCTTCTTCACCGTCCCGCGCGTGCGTGACGCCCGCAAGTCCGCCGGCTGGACCCTGCTGTTCATCGCGATCCTCTACACCACCGCCCCGGCTGTCGGCGCGATGGCCATGTGGAACACGTTGAAGACCGTGCAGGACACCGACCAGATCGGCGCCGAGGACGGCAACCTGCTCTACGCCGAGCGTCCGGAGTGGTTCAAGAGCTGGGAGACCACCGGCCTGCTGTCCTGGGAAGACAAGAACGGCGACGGCCGCATCCAGTACTACAACGACGCCAACGAAGACTTCGCCGCCATGGCGGAGGAAGAGTACGGCTGGGAAGGCAACGAGCTGACCGTCGACCGCGACATCATGGTGTTGGCCAACCCGGAAATCGCCAACCTGCCGAACTGGGTCATCGCCCTGATCGCCGCCGGTGGTATCGCGGCCGCCCTGTCGACCGCCGCAGGCCTCCTGCTTGCGATTTCCTCGGCGATCTCGCATGACCTCTTGAAGGGCGTGATCAAACCGGACATCTCCGAGAAGGGCGAGCTGATGGCCGGTCGGATCGCGATGACGGTGGCGATCGTCGTTGCCGGCTACCTGGGCCTGAACCCGCCGGGCTTCGCCGCCCAGGTCGTGGCACTGGCCTTCGGTCTCGCGGCGAGTTCCCTGTTCCCGGCGCTGATGATGGGCATCTTCTCCAAGCGCATGAACAAGCAGGGTGCCATCGCCGGCATGCTGGCCGGGCTGACCATCACCCTGCTGTACATCTTCTGGTACAAGGGCTGGTTCTTCATCCCGGGCACCAACATGCTGCCGGACAACGCCGAGAACTGGCTGTTCGGCATCAATCCGACCTCGTTCGGTGCCATCGGCGCGGGCGTGAACTTCATCGTGGCGATCATCGTCGCGAAGATGACCACCCCGCCGCCGGCGGAGATCCAGGAGCTGGTCGAGGACGTCCGCGTCCCGCGCGCCTCCTGATCCAGAGCCCGCCGACCGGCACCGCCGGTCGGCCCCAAACGACAAAACCCCGGCAAGCCCGGGGTTTTTTTCGTCTGGCGTGAGCGAATCGGCTTCGGTCGATCAGCGCCCGCCGGCGATGACCCAGCCGGTGATCCCGGCGAACATCAGGATCACGCCAGCCGGTGCGAGCATCAACAGATTCATGAACTGGCGCTTGTCTTCCTCGCTGGTGAAGACGATCGGTCCAAGGCCACCCACCACCCCGACGGTCGACAGGATCGCGCCGACGATCAGCATCGCCTTCGATATCCGCGCAAAGCCGGGCTGGCGCGATGGCGCCTCGAAGCGATAGGGGTCACCGATACCCGGCTCGAACTCTTCCTCGGGGGGATTGGCGGGTTTCTTTTCGGAAGGATCAGTCATCGTGGCACCCTGGCGCAGCGGTTACGGACCGGTCGCGCAAGCAGGACCGCTTGCCTCGACCGCATGGGTAAAAGGGAAATCCTAGCAGGGGCGGCGCGAACCACCGAGCCCCGCGGGCGGCCGCCAGCTTTTTGCTAGACTGCCTCGGTAAACCGCCCGCCGCCCCGCGGCGGGCCGGACACCTGCCGTCATGCCGCAAGCCCCGCGAACGCTGACCAAGAACGAGGAAAAATATCGTGCTCGAATTCTCCGTAAAGAGTGGCGCCCCGGAAAAGCAACGCACCGCCTGCCTGATCGTCGGCGTGTTCGAATCCCGCCGCCTGACGACCGCGGCCGAGACGATCGACCAGGTCAGTGACGGCTTCATCACGGCCATCACTCGCCGCGGCGACATGGACGGTGAACTGGGCGACACCCTGCTTCTGCACGGTGTCCCCAACATCCAGGCCGACCGGGTCCTGCTGGTCGGTTTGGGCAAGGAACGCGAGCTGGACACCCGCGGGCTGGTGAAGGCGACCCGGGCGGCCGTGGAGGCACTCCATCACCGCGGCACGGCCGAATGCGTCAGCCACCTGTCCGAGATCGACGTCCGCGGCATCAGCATGGAGCAGGTGCTGCGCCAGAGCATCGTGGCCATCGACGATGCCCTGTACCGCTTCGACGAGCTCAAGACCGACCGGGACCTGGGCCCGCGGCGTCCGCTGCGCAAGGTCACCTTCATCCTGCCGACTCGACGTGAGCTGATGGAGGCCGAACGCTACGTCCGCGAGGCCACCGCCATCAGCAACGGCATGCGCATGGCCAAGAACCTGGCCAACATGCCGGGCAACCTGCTCACGCCCACGACCATGGCCGAGTACGCCCGCAAGATGACCGAGACCCACCTGCACCTGTCGGTGGAGGTGCTCGATGCCTCGCGAATGGAATCGCTGGGCATGAACGCCCTGCTCGCGGTGGCCAAGGGCAGCAGCGAGCCACCGAAGATGATCGTGATGGAACACATGGGCGCGGATGCCGACACTCCGCCGATCGTGCTGGTCGGCAAGGGTGTGACCTTCGACACCGGCGGGATCTCGCTCAAGCCCGGCCCGGACATGGACCAGATGAAATTCGACATGGGCGGCGCGGCCGCGACCATCGGCGTCATGTCGGCAGTCGCCGAGATGCAGCTGCCGATCAATGTGGTCGGCCTCGTGCCCACGGTCGAGAACATGCCCGACGGCGCGGCATTGAAGCCCGGCGATGTGATCCGCAGCATGTCGGGGCAGACCATCGAGGTACTCAACACCGATGCCGAGGGGCGCCTGATTCTCTGTGACGCCCTGACCTACGCAGCGCGCTACAAGCCGGCGGCGATCGTCGACATTGCCACTCTCACCGGGGCCTGCATCATCGCGCTGGGCCGCCACCCCAGCGGGCTGTTGTCCAACCACGATGCCCTGGCAAAGGAACTGCTGCGTGCCGGCGAGGTGGCCAACGACCGCGCCTGGCAACTGCCCTTGTGGGACGAGTACCAGGACCAGTTGAAGAGCAACTTCGCCGACATGGCCAACATCGGCGGACGCGAGGGCGGCAGCATCACCGCGGCGGCCTTCCTGTCGCGTTTCGTCAAGGAACACCACTGGGCACATCTCGATATCGCCGGCACGGCATGGAAGACCGGCGATGCCAAGGGCGCGACCGGGCGACCGGTACCGCTGCTCGCCGAGTTCCTGATGCAACGCGCCCGCCAACAGCAGGAAGACAACGGGGGCGCTGCCTGATCTCACGTGAAGACCCGGCACGAATTCAAAACACCCCCGGCATGGCTCGATCCATGACCGGGGGTGTTTTCTGGATGGCCGATCATGCGTCCGGCGGACGCATCAGGAAGGCACTCAGCCTTCGGAAGCCACCCGAGCGAGGTTGCGTCGGCGCTGCTGGCGCTTCTTCTCCGGCAGGTTGTCGAACAGGCGATCACGCAGGGCGATGAAGAACCGCTCGACGTCCGGGATGCCCACCCCCGGCACGTCGACCTCCGCGAAGGTACGGGCATAGAGCTTCTCCGCGCTGGCCCGGATCTCGTCGATCAGCGGCAGGGCCCGCTCGGTCAGGCGGATGATCTTGCAACGACGATCCGTGCCGCATTGCACCCGCTCGACCCATTCGTCACGCGACAGCCGGTCGATCATCGCCACCAGTGACGGCCCCTCGATGCCGAGTTCCTCGGCCAGTTCCGACTGGATCAGCCCTTCCGGGTACAGCGACAGGATGGCCATGGTGCGCCATTTGGCCTGGCTCAGCCCGTGGTGGGCGAGCTCATGATCGAGCAGCTGGCGCCATAGCTGATCGACGCGATGCAGCAACACCGGCACTCGATCCTCGGCGCAGATGTCGAATTCCGTTTTCGTATCGGTCATGCGGGAGCCCTCGATTGCCTCACCAACCGGATTCGGTCGGCATGAAGCCGCATTTTGCCAGCGCCACCACTCACGTCCAACTATTAGCCAGCACATCTATTCACCTGAAATGATGCAATCACCGAACCCGCCGCGCGCCACAAAAAGACCGCCCACTACCCAATAGGCAGGGGCGGTCAGTGGCAACCAGGGTTACCGGGCACCGCAGGGATCAGGGGCGAGCGGGAATCACTCGCTGAAGATGACGTCAGCCGTCACTCCTTCGCTGGCGGCGAACTGCTTGAGACGACGCACTGCCTCGAGCTGGATCTGGCGGACCCGTTCGCGGGTGCAGCCGAGTAGCCTGCCGACCTGCTCGAGCGTAGCCGGCTCATGACCGCGCAGCCCATAACGGCGCATCAGCACCTCGCGCTGCTTGCCCTCGAGCTTGTCGATCAGGCGGTCGAGCAGCTGCATGACGCCGTCGTCCTGCAGCTCGTCCTCGGGCAGCTGGCTGTTCTCGTCCGGGACCATGTCCAGCAGCGAGAACTCTCCATCACCCTTGAGCGGGCTGTCGAACGAGGATTCACGCTCGTTGTAGGACATCACCTTGAGCACGTCCTTGACCGGCTTGTCCAGATGCTCGGCAATCTGCTCGGGACGGACGTCGCCATTCTGGTTCTGGGCGATCTTGCGTGCGGCCCGGTTGTACGAATGCACCTCCTTGACCACGTGCACCGGCAGGCGCACGGTGCGCGCCTGGTTCATCAGGGCGCGCTCGATGGTCTGACGGATCCACCAGGTCGCGTAGGTGGAGAACCGGAATCCGCGCTCGGGATCGAACTTCTCCACCGCCCGCATCAGACCGAGGTTGCCCTCCTCGATCAGGTCGAGCAGGTCAAGACCGCGGTTGATGTAGCGACGAGCAAGCTTGATCACCAGGCGGAGGTTGCAGACGATCATCTTCTGCCGCGCCCACTCCTCGCCCGCCTGGGCACGGCGGGCTAAATCCACCTCCTCGGCCGGTGTCAGCAGGCGCTCGGTCTCGACGTCCTTGAGATACAGGCGAACCGGATCGGGGGCCTCGGAATCGCTCACGTTGAAGTTGCGCGCGAACTCGGAAGATTCGGACCCACCGGACTTGTGCCCCTGGCGAGGGTTGACCTCGGTCTCGGCCGGGGCGGCGGCCAGCTCGTCCACCTTGGCGGGATCGACCTGGGTAATGCTGTCGTTGACGATTGCCTGTGCCATGTCCTGTCCCTCGCTTGGTTGCGACTGTCGTTGAGTCAATCTGTGTACAACCTTTGCACAATGAACTGGGGCGATCAATCCCCAAGGAATCGAATAAAACAACATTTCAGTTTCGAAATGTTGATGCTAACCCCCGAGATGCACCCAGATGGTGCCAATGCAAGTCGCGAGCGGCCGTCAATGTATCGCCTATTTGTACAAAACATGTACACACCATGTCGTTGCCGACCTTGTTCATTGTTTCGATCACGCCCTCCTGATTGCGACATGCGAATTCACAGGAAGTTTTTAAGCGCGCAGCCGTCAGCCACGGCATGGCTCGCCGGGAATCCGGTAGTGGTAGAGGCAGCTGGCGAGAGAACGG